>CAVAZS010000090.1:0-9542 GCA_963593385.1 Lachnospiraceae bacterium
CCAGTCACCTGGTTTTATTTTGCCTTAGTTATATTCTTTGCAATAGTCTGTATTACTAGGTTTTCTTCTAGTGGTTTAGAAATATATCCATTCATACCAGCTTCAGTAGCTTTAATTTTATCTTCTACAAAAGCATTCGCTGTCATCGCAATAATTGGAATATCTTTTGCGTCTTCTCTATCTAATGAACGTATTGTTCTTGTTGCCTCATAACCATTCATTATTGGCATCATTACATCCATTAAGATTACATCTATTTCTTGTGGCTTAGACTTAGTAAACACTTCTACTGCTTCTTGACCATTTTTAGCTTGAATGACATTTGCTCCTTTATCTTTTAACAAGAATTCTGCAATTTCCATATTCAAATCATTATCTTCTACCAAAAGAATATTTATACCAGTTATTGAATATGTCTTAACTTCATCCTCGCTTTCTTCTTGCATGGCTTTTTTAGAATCATCAATTTCAAAAGGAATAATAATATCAAAAGTAGAACCTACATCTTTTACACTTTGTACAGTAATACCACCATTCATTTTATCCACAATACTCTTCACAATAGACATACCTAGACCTGTTCCACTATAGTTAGAACGAGCAGAATGATTTTCTTGTGTAAAAGGCTCAAAAAGATGCTTTTGAAACTCTTCACTCATTCCTATTCCTGTATCTCTACATATAAATTCAATTACTGCAATACCATCATTTGAGGATACTTCTTTAAGTGAAATATACACTTTGCCATGTTCCTTATTGTATTTAATTGCGTTACTAATGATGTTGATAAGAATTCTCTTAAAGTGAAGTGGACTACCTATCAATTTGAAATGTTCAATACTACTTTCTTCTTCAATTATTTCTACTCCTGCATCTTCAGCTAGTTTTGAAATAGAAACATATGTGTCTCTTACAATATCATTCACATCAAAAGAAACATGTTCTAGAACAACTTCTCCAGATTCTAACTTACTTCTATCTAATACATCATTTACTAATTCAAGAAGTATTTTTGATGCATTTCTTACTTTTTCTCTGCAATCCTTTTGTTTATTTAAATCATCAGGAAAACGATCCGCAATATCTAGCATACCAATAATGCCATTTAATGGTGTACGAATATCATGTGACATATTGAGTAAGAAAGTAGTCTTCGCTTCATTTGCGACTTCAGCTTCTTTCTTTGTCTTTTCTAATTCCTTTAGTGCTTCTTTTAACTCTTGATTTTCTTGTAAGGCATAAATGGTTTTTTGTAATCGATTTGTATCTAATGCAAATAAGCAGAATACAATACCATAAACAATAGAAAGTCTACCCATCCATTCCATGTCATAAATTGTAGATAAGATAGTTGATGTAATGATAAAGAAAGCAATTAGCGATAAAATCACTGTATTCATTTTTCCATTATTTTTATGTTGCTTAAAAATAAAGAAAACAAATAAGAGTACATATGCTATTACTGTAACCATAAAGATCCAACCAAGTGGACCTCTACAAAAATGATTTCCAGAATTAAAACTATATACAATATCTGTAAAAAATGGAGATATACCACAAATTGCACATATAACTAATGGAATAGCTAATAATATTCTTGCTTTTTTATTGTGTTCATAAGGCCAAATTAAGCGAATAAATAAATATACTAGAACAGCTCTTAATGTATATGCAATTGCTGAAAGAATAATACGCCACGCTGTTGGTTCAGCCCAATATCCTGTGATTTTTTCTATATTGAACGCAAGCATTTCAATTACTTCGCAATAAAATATAACCATAAAATGATGAACATCATCTTTTTCTAGTACACGTTCTTTATTTAAAATAATCCAAATAAAAACTAAGCCAACTAATTCTGCAAAGTTATTACTCAAAAACTCTTCAAAAGTCATATTCACCCTCCACTCGTTATATATTTATATTAAAACAAAGTGATTTCATCAACCACTTTGTTTTACTTTTTTTTACTAAGCTTATTCTACAATTAACCATATGATGGTGACAAAATACAAAAGTTCACGTTATCAGGTAAAAAAGGTAATGTGATTCCATTTTCTCCCTTACCGATTAATAATTCTGTACCTCTAAGGCTAATTAATATCGGATAAGTTTCACTCATATATACTGGACCATCTGTAGTATCATAATTTGTTCCACCAACTAAAGATAAACTAAGAGTTAATCGACTAGGTTTATCATTTTCTGTTTCTATCGTCCAAAAACCACTCCAATATTCATTTAAACCACCATCTTCATATGCCCAATGTACATCAACAGATCCACCATTTTCTTCATTAAAATAAAATCTTAATGAATAAGATGAAAGTCGATTGTCTTCACCTGCCGGTATTTCTCCAAGCCAACCTCTACCTGTACTTTGATCACCCGCAAGTCCTAACGCTGTTGGGCCAAGCCAACCTTCATTCATCCAATCTTCTAGACTCATGGTATCACTATAGTAATAATCAGAAAAATCCATCCATTTACATTGATTATCATCCGCAACACAAGTAGAAAGATGCCTGTAGTTTTCTCCTAATAAATATACAGTACAATAATTGCCTTGATTATCTAAAACTGTTATTTCTCGATCAGAACGATAATATTCTTCTTCAATGTTTGTAAATAATAAAATTGGTTCACCTGTTTCTTGGCGGTATAAAACTTCTGTTACTTCTTCACTTTGGGTTTCTTCATTCCACGTCACACGATTAACGGCTAATGTTGCATTTTCATCAATTGGTACAACACAATACAAATAACCCATAATACCAATAATATGATTACTATCTATACTTGTAATAAATGGATATTCTTTTAATAAGAGTTCATTATTTTCTTTTAACCATGTAGGAAAATCTTCTTCAAAACTATTTTCAAATAATCCTCCTACTTGTCCAAGATATGCTGTAACAAATTGCACATTTGAATCTTTATAATGACTACGTAATGTTTCTAATGAATCATCTTCATTTGTCGTTTCTTCTGTTTGAATAAAATCAAGAGAATCTTCTTTTGTTAAATCACTTGTTGCTAGAGGTGAAGTTGTCACACCGCTTTCTTCTACTGTTTCTTCTTCAACTCCTTCTTTATCGCAAGAACATAGAGATAATGGCATCGTAAAGATAAGCATCATCGCTATTATTTGTTTTAGTTGTTTATACTTCATGTCACTACCTCCATTTCACATTTCTTATTTTTTATTAAAGATATAGCCAAAAATATTTAAAGTATGATCATTCAAGTTATAAGTTAAATTGAAATCTGCACTAGAATGATCTGCACTTACTAATAAAATATCCATTATGTCTGCTTCATCATCTATCGATTGATATGCATATTCTGCCACAAAAGAATCTTCATAATAGCTATCTTTTTCTTCTTCATATGCTTTTATTTGTACAAGGATATTTTCTTCATCATTTAATGAGAATGTATAAGTGCAAGATTCATCTTCGGAAATCCATATACCTTCTATAAGTGAAAAAGTATCCAATGTTTCTTGATGCTTTTGATTTTCTATTTCTTTCTTTTCCTGTATTTCTTCTTCAGTGTAGTACTTACTAGCATCACCCACTTCATTCCATCCATCATCCAGCCATAATTCTTCCACTATCCAAGCAAATTGCGATGAATCTAAATAGCGAAAATGATATATCGCTCCATTTATACCTTCTTTAATCTCTAGGCCACTAATCAATGAGGCAAAATCACTTTTTATCGTGAGTACATTATTTTTAAATGCATATGTGAATTCATCACCCAAATCATTAAAACTAGCATCAAAGCATTTTATTTGACTATCACTAAAATCTATACCACTACAATATAGTTTCATTTCTGTCGGTGTATAAATTACCTTTTTTATTTGTATATCATCATAGTAAGCATTCGTATCCTTATATTGATATACAACTTGATTACCTTTTTTCTTACAACCAAGTAATCCTAATATGATACCCATCACAATTAGTACCTTTTTCATGAGAGCATCTTTCTATTTAACTTTCGCACCACAATACTCGCAACAACCACTTTCATTTGGTGTCGTTTTTGCACCACAATATGGACATACTACGGCATCACTAGTTACTTCTGTAGCAGCTGTCACTTCACTTACATTTGTGTTAGCATCACTTTTTTCTTCTGTTAAAGCTTTCTTAATTTCTTCAGCCATTGCCTTATAATTTTTATATTCAGCATTTGTTTCAGGTCTACATACAGCTGCTAGTCCTGGGCGAAGAGGCACTGGTGTAATATAAACAGAACTAGAATTTACACGGAATTTCATTTCATCAAAATATGGATTATTCACAAAGATAGTAATGTAGAAATCATAAGAATATTCATATCTTGGTGGATTATAACTAACTTCTTTACCTTCTTTATCTTTTTGTTTAACTTCACTTTTACTTTCATCAACGTTGACATTACATCCTGTAACATCTGATATATTCAAAACATCTGGATTAGCTTCTACTAAGTCATGAGCTCGAGTTACCATAAATGTTTGATTATCTTCATCTAGTAATAGTTTCATGTCTTCACCAAGTGTTTTCGTTGTATGGAAACTAGCTACTTTTGATTTATTAGCTTCACGATAATCTAATTGTGCTTTTATTTCTTCCACAGTACTATTACGTCTATCAGAAAACCATGGTGATAATTTATTTGCACATTTCTTACATAAATTACCATTTTCTAATTTACGATTACCAAGCAAACCTATCTTTTCTCCACAAATATCACAATATTTCTTATCAAATAATCCCATAACGTCCTCCTTTAATTATTTGTATTATTTTCACGAATAATATCTAATACCTTTTCTTTCAAATCATCCGCACTACTACCATCAAGTTCTATAGTTTCTGTTGTGTCATCTTTACGCCAAACAATTGTCATTTTGATCGTAGTATTTTCTTGTGCCTCAGGAAATTCCATTTCAGCTAATGTATTTTGTAAGTCATACCATATTGTCCAAGTTAAATCTGTTGGCATCACATCAACATTACTTTCTGTATTTGCATCATAATAAGAACCTTTTACTGTTGGATAATCATCTTCTAAATAAAATTCTAAATTGAAGCATTCATCTTGATTATCACTAGTTTGTATCCAATCAAATTGAACTAACTCTTTACCTACTTTATTCGCTTCTGGATTCTCCATCCCTGTTCCACCATCAGATGGTTGAACAAGTGAACAACCTGTAAGAAAAAAATTTACTACCATTACTACTAATCCTAATTTTATAAATTTCATACTTAAGCCCAAGGATCTTCTTCTTTTGGTAAACGAATACCTGTTAAAATACTAGAATATTCATTTAAGAACCATTCACCAGTTGAAGCTTTTTGACGTAATCTTATTGGTCTACTAGAATCTGCTCCTGTAGTCTTAAGATAAAAGCGAATATATCCTTTTTCCATGTCTTGTGGTCTAGAATCTTCTATTACGTTTAATACATATGGCACATTTGGTTTATAACTATTTTCTGGTGTAGCTCCTTCAAAGTAAGCTAGTGGTAGATATGATTTACCACGTAATCTATCTCTTATAAATTGACTATCATATTCTGTCATTGGACTAGGTCCACGAAGAATATTCATTGCCTTAATTCCTGCATCTTTATCTTTTTCATACAGTGATAATGCACATAGAAATAAAGCACATACATATTCCGGTTTCGTTAAATCCATAATTTCTAATGATTCAAATTCTTGTAATGTAGTAGGTAGCTTCTGAACTTTAATTTGCATAGAGTTTCTCCTTTCAAAAATGAATGTTAAATGTATTGTAAAAAAATATTCGTATCTAATTTTCTATTTTTATTTTAAGAAATATTGTGATTTTCTTCCCCCGCCAACTAGCTAGTTTTTATTGTTTTTATCCATGATTTAGCTTCATTGTTATTTTTCTTCTAGCATGATATTTTATAAAAAAGGATAAAAGTTATGAGTAAAGCTATTAAAAAGAATATTATTACATTGCTAATTGTTTTACCTCTTATTCTATTAGCCACATGTATTCAATATCTTACGTATTATCATCTTATTTCTACATATACTTTAATTATTCGTACTGGTATACATTTTGCTTTATTAATAGCTTGGTGTCTTTCTATAAAAAAAAGAATCATTCAAACTCAAGTAAGAAGGTATTTATTCACCATTATTGTCCTCATGATATTTTGGTTATTATTTAAAACCATCAAATATTCAATCACTGATAATGATATCAAACGCTATTTATGGTACTTATACTACATACCTATGTTATTTATTCCATTATTTGCCTTACTAGTTAGTATGTCTTTAGCGAAAAATGAAAATTACTTACTTCCTAGATGGACAAAACTACTTTATATTCCACCAACATTACTGTTCTTACTAGTACTAACAAATGATTATCACCAAAAAGTATTTTCTTTTCATACCGGAATAATGACCGATTTAAATTATCAATATGAGTTAGGTTATTATGTCATTTTAGTATGGATAATCCTATGTGCTCTTTCTTCATTTATAAATATGTTAAGAAAGACTCATATCATACAAAATAAAACTGTTCTTTTATTTCCATTACTTCCATTATCATTATCTTTTATCTATACAATTTCTTATATCAATAATGTTAAATGGATTACTGTAATTATAAAAGATATGACAGTTATCCACTGTTTCCTTATTTATAGTATTTTTGAAAGCTGTATTCAATGTGGATTAATACAATCTAATATTGGTTATGATGAACTTTTCGAGGCAACAACATTACCTATACAAATCACAAATATAAACTACGAAACAACACATGTTTCTAGTACGTTAAAAGAACCTATACAAGCAAAACTATTAAAGCAAATGCAAACAAATACAATCTTACTTGATAACAATACGTTATTTAAGAAGCATCAATTACATAATGGTTATGTATATTGGAAAGAAGATATCACCGAAATGAATGTATTATGGAATGAGCTTGAATTAACCCGTGATGAGTTAAAAGATACAGGAGATATCTTAGCTGTTGAAAATAGTCAAAGAGAAAAATTGTTACGCCTAACAGAAGAAAATAAATTATATGATTTAATGTCAAAAGAAACTTCTAAACAAATCGAAATGATTAATAATCGTTTAGCAAAAATCAAAGAAACAGATAACATTCATGAAGCTAGAACTATTTTAGGTCAAATTATTATTATTGGAACATATATTAAGCGTAGAAATAATCTTATTTTTGTAGGTGCACAAAATGGTTTAATTCCTTCAAAAGAGCTACATCTATGTTTGAATGAATCTAGCGAAAATCTAAATTATTATGGCGTAATGTGTAAAGTAAATGTTATAGGAGAATCTTTATTAACACTAACTCAAGCAACTGTAGCATATGATTTATTTGAAAAAGTTGTCGAAACAAGTTTAGAAACACTAAAAGAATTACTTGTATCAATTGAAATAACAGATGGAATAGAAATCAATATTTGTGTATTATGTCATGAATCACTTGATCAATTACAAAAATTAATCCCAGACATAGAATATGAACAAGATGACGATAACTTGCAATATATACGTTATACAATAAGAGAAAGTAGGTCTTAATTTATGGATATCATTAAAGAAAGTTTTGATCATCTTCCTCTTGCGATATGTTTTTTTGACTCACATGGTATTGCGCGCTTAATCAATCATCAAATGCTAAATATCATGTGTAAGTTAAGACCTGATGGAATACAAAATCTAGATGAACTACGTCATGCATTACAAGATTCTAGTATCCTATGCATTAATTCAGAGTTACATATATATCAATTTTCTGAAGATGAAATCATTCGTTTTACAAAAGAAAATATTGTCACAAGTGAAGGTAAACAATTTACACAAGTAATTGGAACAAATGTTACGGAATTAATTCGTAGACAAAATCTAATAAAAGAAGAAAATGAGAAATTAACCGAAGCGAATAATCGTTTACGCAAAATATTTGAACAAATGCCTGATATTATTCGTGAAGAAGAAACTCTTGAAATGAAACTACGTGTACATGATGATATTGGTCATAGCATCTTAGCCGCAAGACGTGCTTTATTACAAAATGCAAGTTTAGATGAGCTAAAAGAAAGTGCTTCTCTTTGGGAACAATCTATTGCCATTCTCTATCGCTCAAATGAAATCATAAGTACAGAAAATTTAATTGATACAGCAATTAATCGAGCTAAAGAAATGGGTGTGCAAGTTCTTATTACTGGTACTTCACCTACTCAAGAAAAGCTCAAAGAAATCACTAGTTTAGCCATCAGAGAATGTGCCGCAAACTGTGTTAGACACGCAGATGGAACAGAATTATATATTTCATTTATAGAAGAACAAGCTAATTTGAATATTACGATTACAAATAATGGTATCGCACCTAAAGAAGAAATCCATGAAGGTGGTGGTTTATCTATGTTGCGTCGTTATATAGAAGAAATAAATGGATCAATGCTTGTACAAAGTATACCTACTTTCGTGTTAAACATTACCTTGCCGATTCAATCATAATTTTCAGGTATACGAATGAATGGATTTTAGGAATTTGTTACCTACAACAGCATTTCAACTATGATAATCTAGTATTTCGTTTGTTTTTGCCGATGAAATCTAGCTTTTTCATTTATTTATGAATTTATAATTATATTTGCTGTAGGTATATAGTAGGTATACAAAACAACTAAATTATTCGTAATTTTAGTTTCATAAAATTTTCATTTTCTTTGTTTAATTAAAATTATTTTGATTCGCATGATATATTTATAAAAGAGGAGATAATGCCTATGAAAATCATGATTGTCGAAGATCAAGCAATGATCAGAAGTCTTTTAGAAAGTTACTTTAGTAATGATGATCATTATCAAATTGTTTCATCTATTTCTAGTGCTAAAAATGCTATAGAAGTATGTAAGACAACACCTATAGATTTAATCTTAATGGATGTACAAACAGAGAATCGTGAAAATGGATTAGTCGCTGTCAAAGAAATCAAAGCAAATAATCCTAAGATAAAAGTGATTGTCGTTACTTCTTTAGTTGATAACGCTGTTCTTTCTAAAGCTAGAGAAGTTGGTGCAGATAGTTTATGGTATAAAGATTCTACTAAAGATAGATTATTAGAAATTGTACAAGAGACTATGTCAGGTAATCATATTTTCCCTGACGCTCCTCCTACAGTAAATGTTGGTTTAGCTAAAAGTACAGAGTTCACAAAAACAGAATTAAAAGTATTACGTTATTTGATTAAAGGCTTATCTTATACAAGAATTGCAGCAGAAATGGGAATAGAAATGTCTACTGTTAAATTCCATGTCGCGAATATGTTACAAAAAACTGGATTTGATAATAAACTGCAACTTGCATTAGCTGTAAGTGATGTAAAGCTAATTGCTAGTCTTGAAGATAATTAAAATGCTCTAGGCAATGTGCTTAGAGCATTTTCGGTTAATCTTTTGTGTCTGTTTGTACTAAATTGTATCCACCAACGTTACATCCTTTAGCTTCATA
>CAVAZS010000091.1:0-9426 GCA_963593385.1 Lachnospiraceae bacterium
TAGGATATACACAAAGTGAGTTTGCAAAAAGATATAAAATTCCTTTTCGTACAATTCAAAATTGGGAAAACGGTTCCCGTAAACCACCCGAATATTTTCTTAGTCTATTAGAGTGCAAAGTTAAAGAAGATTTAATTAACAAAAAAACTGTTACACTACCTGAATACAATCCTCATAAACAAAATCTACCTAAACGAAGTGATTTTATTGGATCAACCGCATGGTTAAAAGCTATTCAAGAATGTATAAATGAGCCAATTATATTTGCTTTAGATGAAGCTTTAATGTGTCAAGGAAACTTTGGTGGGCGAAGTGACGAATATCTTATCTGGGTCTATGGAAGTAATTCTCTTGCCCAATATAACGGAATAGTTATTCTTGGAAATCAGATTAGTCCTTATTATGTTGAAAATCGAAATGGACTTACATACACCAATTTTAATAGGACTCTTTTTGACTCACTCACAAATGAATCTATTTTAGATATGCAAGGAATTACAGAAGCTATAAATCGATACTATACATTACACGAAAATTCACTAGATGGTATTTTTATACCTCCTGAATATCAAGCACAATTTGAAAGACTAATAAATGACGCTATAGATTATTATGAATATTGAGGTTAAGAAAATATGAATATTACAGCAGAAGAAAAATTGATGTATAACGTAATGAAAGCAATCTATGAGAGTGGATTACCTATTATCTTTAAAGGTTCAACAGAAATCCTTGAAACAATAAAATTTAGCGATAGATCATTAGATTCTTTTAATGCATTTCTAAACAAAGTAGAAGATTTACAACTTTCGTATAATAAATTCCGTTTTACTGGAAACGTAAATAAACCAACTTTTGATGAAATATATCATAACGTCAAAACATATATTAATGATATTCTTCCAAAACTGAATTAAATTTTAAATACTATAAAACTCACAACTTGTGTGAGTTTTTAATTTTATTTTAGCAAGTCAAGAAGTGAAAACTCTCCTTTGGGTACTCTTGTTATTTCATGATATTTTTTTATAGCTGTGATTAAAATTGATGAATCTTTAAAATAGTGTTTAACAAAATCATAAGTTTTCACATCTGTCATTCTTAAATTTTCTTTGCAAAAAGTACTCGGCTTTTTATGAGATTTCTTGTAATCTTCATATTTATTTTCATTCAAAATAATTAACATTTCTATTTCTGGAGCAGTAACTATATTTATAACATCAACTTTAGGTGCATATGCCTTACTTATTTTAAAATTTTCATGTCTAGAATCTAAAATCCTTATAACAGAAATTTTATCCTTAAAAACCTTTCTCAAGTATTTTTCTTCAAATTTCTTTCCATCTCGACATCGTATAACTTCTTCTTCAATCATTTCTTCACGTTTGAAAATTAATAATTCATTATCAAGAAGTATATCCATAATGGCATTTTCAGCAGAACCTTCACATATACAAGCTTTATATTTTGCTAGTTCCATTTCTGTCACCTACTTTGATGTAATTGATATACTTTTCTTCAACTGTAGATAAGCTTCATAGGCTGGAGTTGTTTCACCAATATATCCGCTTTGATATGCATCACTTTTTTTAATATCATTTCTTTTTAATATCGTCGAAAGATTTTTGACTGTAATTCCATCGCAATTTTCAGTAATAAATATACTATCATTACGATCATATTCATCTAGTAGTTCTGGATAATGTGTTGAAAAGATAATTGTTCCACCTTTTTTATTTATATTATTATCCATAAAAAAGCGTAGTAAAGTCGCAACTATTTCTTTATTGAAATGATTTTCTATTTCATCCACAACAATATATCCACCATTTTGCAATACCTCTTTAGCAAGAGTGAAAATAATCATTCCCTTTATTGTTCCTGACGATAAATAATTATTAAGCTCTATTGGGCTGTTAAGAAGTATTTCCTCTTTTCCCCTAAATTGTAAGTGAATTAATGGCTTAGCATCATTTTCATCAAAGTGTATTTTTTCAATTGTTGGATCTAAGAATTTAATCACTTCTACTGGAACATCTTCGGAAAATGGAAAAATATTTTCGTTGGTATATTTCAAAAGATTGATAACCTGAATATGTCTTTTTTCTTTCTTATTTCTAGCTATCATTATACTTACATCATCCAACAAAAAATCTTCTTGATTATTTCTAATCATCTCAGGTTCCATTCCTTCAAAATCAAGTAAATCTTTACGCGTAGAAACTTCATTTATACTTTTCACATATAAAAATTCTGAAATAATACGATAACTCACTCCCTCTGTTTTATTCTTTTCGCTTGAAATGATTGTTTCTAATTTACAGATTTCTTTAGCATTTTCAGAAAAGAAATATATATCAAATTTAGCATTTTTTGCATTTCCAAGAATATCTCTAGTTTCAATATGATTAATTGGTTCGTTATTAATTATTCCTAATGCAAGCAAAACAACCTTTAATACAGATGTTTTTCCCGATGCATTTATTCCAATAAAACCAATTGTTGGATTTACATAAATATTAGAAAATAATGAACATAAGGAATCTTTTTGTTCATTTGCTACTCTCTGTTGTGCGTAGAAAGATAAATCTAATTTTTCTTTAAATAATGGCAATCCATCAACTGTTATATGTAAAAGCTTCATATAGCCCTCCAGTTTTATAAACAAGTTCCCCGTTTATATTTCTTTATTTATCCAAAATATAACGTATATTTCAATATTTATCAACAGATTATCCGTTTTTATCTTTCATTTTGAGATTTACGCATAAAAACTCACCTACATTTCATAAGTGAGTTTTTCATTATTATTTAATCTTCCGCCCCAATTGCATTACCTGTATAAAGTTGGTAGTATCTACCTTTCTTTGCGATTAGTTCATCATGGTTACCACGTTCAATGATTGACCCATTTTCTAATACCATAATGCAATCTGAATTTTGTACAGTAGATAGTCTATGTGCAATAACAAATGTAGTTCTACCTTTCATTAAGGCATCCATACCCTTTTGTACAAGTGATTCTGTTCTTGTATCAATTGATGATGTAGCTTCATCTAGAATCATTACTGGAGCGTCTGCCACAGCAGCTCTAGCAATAGATAATAATTGTCTTTCACCTTGTGATAATGTTCCACCATCACCATGAATCAGTGTATTATATCCATCCGGTAGTCTTCTAATAAAGCCATCCGCATTTGCTAGTTTTGCGGCCGCGATACATTCTTCATCAGTTGCATCTAATCTACCATAACGGATATTATCCATAATTGTACCAGTAAATAAGTTTGTATCTTGTAATACAATGCCTAATGATTTTCTTAGTGATGCCTTTTTAATCTTATTGATATTAATATCATCATAACGAATCTTACCATCCGCAATATCATAGAAACGATTGATTAAGTTTGTAATTGTTGTTTTACCTGCACCAGTTGATCCAACAAATGCTATCTTTTGTCCAGGCATACCATATAGAGTTACATCATGTAATACCGTTTTCTTTCCATCATAAGAGAAGTCCACATCATCCATTGTGATTTTCCCTTCTAGTTTATGATAAGTTAATGTTCCATCATGATGCGGATGTTTCCAAGCCCATACGCCTGTTCTCTTATCTGTTTCAACTAATGTTCCATCTTCTTTTTCAATAGCGTTTACTAAAGTGACATAACCTTCATCAGTTTCACTTTCTTCATCCATCATATCGAAGATTCTTTCAGCACCAGCCATAGCAGAAGCTACAGAGTTAACTTGTTGAGCAATTTGTGTTACAGGTTGAGTGAAATTCTTATTTAATGTTAAGAATGAAACTAATGTTCCTAAAGTTAGAGAAATTACTCCACTAAGTGACATACCCGCACCTAGTACTGCAACTAATACATAAGAGATATTACCTAAATTTGCCATAATAGGCATCATAATATTCGCTGTCTTGTTGGCATTCAATGAACTAACTCTTAGATTTTCATTATTTGTCTCAAAGTCTTCAATTGATTTTTCTTCATGACAGAATACTTTAACAACCTTAACTCCTTGAATCATTTCTTCAATATAACCATTTAGTTTACCTAAAGAAGTTTGTTGTTCAACGAAGTATTTACTAGATTTACTACCAATTTTTGTAATGAATACCATCATAATGGCAATCATACATAGAGATACACAAGTTAGTGGTACAGATAACATTACCATGGAAATAAATGTAGAAATAATTGTAATTACTGAAGAAATTACATTAGGTATTGTCTGTGAAATAACTTGTCTCATTGTATCAACATCGTTCGTATAAACTGACATGATATCACCATGAGCATGTGTATCAAAATATTTAATTGGAAGAGTTTGCATATGTGAGAATAATTCATCACGTAATCTTTCCATTGTTCCTTGAGATACTTTAACCATAGTACGGTTATAAATATAACTAGCAATAATACCAACAGCTAATATAGAAATTAACTTGATAATTGCATTTAACAAAGGCGTAAAATCAGTAGATCCTGTTTGAATCATTGGTGTGATATAAGAGTCAATTAATGTTCTAGAAAATAACGATCCTTGTACAGTCACTAGAGAATTGATGATGATACAAATCACTACAAGTATCATCTCGAATGTATAATCTTTTAGCATGTATTTGATCACACGACTAAATGTACCTTTTTTTACCTTTTTTACAGGTCTCATTTGATGTCTTGGCATATTCCATTCACCTCCATCTAGTCAGCTTGTGGCTTATCAAAGTCGCCACCAGCTTTATTTTGAGCTTCTTCTATTTCACGATAGATTGAATTATTCTTAATTAAATTTTCATGTGTATCAAATCCAGATACTTTACCATTATCAATCACAATGATTCTATCTGCATTTTTAACTGATGAAATACGTTGAGAAATAATGATCTTTGTTGTATTAGGTATTTCTTCATTGAACGCTTTTTGAATTTTAGCATCAGTAGCTGTATCAACTGCACTAGTAGAATCATCTAAGATTAATACTTTAGGATTCTTTAGTAAGGCTCTAGCAATACATAGTCTTTGTTTCTGGCCACCTGAGAAGTTATTACCACCTTGTTCAACGTGAGCATTTAATCCTTCAGGTTTCTTCATGATAAATTCATCTGCACAAGCTAATTGAATCGCTTTTAAGCATTCTTCTTCCGTTGCATTTTCATTACCCCATCTTAAGTTCTCTATTACAGTTCCAGAGAATAAGACATTCTTTTGTAATACAACGGATACTTCATTTCTTAATACTTCAATATCGTAATCTTTAACATTATGTCCACCAACTTTCACTTCACCACTTGTTGCATCATATAAGCGAGAAATAAGTGAAATTAATGTACTCTTACCAGATCCTGTACCACCGATGATACCGATTGTTTCACCACTATGAATATGTAAATCAATATCATCTAATACATTTTCACCAGTTCCTGATTGATAAGAAAAATTAACATGGTTAAAGTCGATACTACCATCAGTAACACTCATTAATGGATTACTTGGATTTTGTATATCTGGTTCTTCATTAATAACAGCCGCAATTCTTCTAGCTGAAGCAAATGACATTGTAATCATAACGATAACCATACTTAACATCATTAATGACATTAAAATACTCATAACATAAGAAAACATTGATGTTAATTGACCAGTTGTTAGTGAACCACCAACAATTAAATGAGCACCAAACCAACTTAACGCAACAATACAACCATATACCGCAAGATTCATTACTGGTTGAATTAAAGCCATCATGCCTTCAGCTTTTTCAAATAATTTTCTTAAATTACTTGCAGCTTTGTTGAACTTTTCTTTTTCATGTTCCTCACGAACATATGCTTTAACTACTCTTACACCATTTACGTTCTCTTGTACTTCGGCATTTAAGTCATCATATTTATTAAATGTTTCTGTAAAGATCTTATTAACTTTAGGTAGTAATGTAACAATGATAATTGCTAAGAATACTACTGCTACGGCAAAGATTACACTTAATGATGGAGAAATAATAATACACATTACAACTGACATACCTAGCATTAGAGGTGGTCTAACCGCAATACGAATTAACATCATAAATGCATTTTGCAAGTTCGTAACATCTGTTGTTAAACGTGTTACAAGACCTGCAGTAGAAAACTTATCAATATTCGAGAAAGAATATGTTTGTATTTTCTTATACATTTTGTCACGCACATTTGCTGCAAATCCTGTTGAAGCTTCAGCAGAATATTTGGCACTCATTGCTCCACAGAATAATGCAAAGAAAGCAATTAATAATAGTATTAAGCCATACTTAATTACGGCATTCATATCACCAGCATTAATTCCTTTGTCGATAATTGACGCTGTTACAAAGGGAATCAAAACATCCATCAATACTTCAAGAGCTGTAAAAATTGGTGTAAGTATCGCTGCTTTTTTATATTCACCAACACAACTTTTTAATGTTTTAAACATTTCATCATCCTCCTAATTCTTTATATATACGATTTAAATACTCCACAAAATTTTCTAGTTCCGTCTCCGAAAATAATTTCTTCATCTTTTCTTCTGACTTCACCATTAATTCACGACTTCTTTTACATATACCAACACCTTTTTCCGTAAGCTTTACCATTTTGATTCGCTTATCATCTGGCAAAGTATATGAAGAAATAACTTCTTTTTCTTCTAATCTTTTTACGATTCCAGCCATTGTTGCTTGGGAAACCTTAAACTTTTTTTCTAATGATTTTAAAGAAGCAGTGTTATTCTCGCAATGAATTAAATAGACTAAAACATGATGTTGCGAAAATGTTACATCAAGTTCTTGCATTGTTTCATCTGCTTTTTTACAAAGCAAATCGTTAATCTTTTTTATCCTAAATCCTATGTCTACTGCATCGTTCATAAACACCTCCGAGTAATGTTATACCAAATCAAAAGCATGCTGTCAATAGCATGCTTTTGATTGCATACTATTGATTTGTGAAATAAAAAACTAGAGCATATTTTTGCCCTAGTTCTCTCAACTAAAATTAATTATTTGAAACTCGATTCATCATAAGAAGCTGTATCAACAACATTACCTTCTTTATCCACAAATGTTATTTCCACACACATCTTTTGTTCTGGTGTAAACACTTGATATATTCCACCATATAGATATAGTCCTAAGCACACCATAGAATCAGCTAAGCCAACAGTACCATCTTCTAAAGTGACCGTAAATTCTGTGAAATCATCATTACTTTCTATATTTATGATATTAGGAAAATCTTCTTTGTTATCAACTATTTCTTGAAGAGATTTTTCTACATTACTTTTCATCTCTTTCATCATTTTCTTGTAGTCAGATTTTGTCATTGTCATTTCTACAGATTGGTCATCATTTAATTTAACACTTTTGAAATTTGATCCTGATTCTTCTTGTTTTTTAACTGCTTCTTCCGCAGTAGTATCTAATGACTCAAAGAAACTATTAGGTAATGTAATTGTTACATCGAATAAGTTTTCATCCACCTCAACCGTTTGTGTACTAGGACTTGCAGTAGCTTTATCTTTACTTACTTCTTTTGTATTACCACAACTTATTAAAGTTAATGTAACCAATAAAACTAAAATATATTTACGCATTATATATACCCCACTTCTATAGCTAAAGTTTATCTAAGCAAAAGATAAGTCACAATATCATATCGATAGAATTAAAGAAGACTTAATATTTAGTAGCCTTAAAATTTCCCACTTTTTTTCACTATTTCGAATTTAAGCATAAAATACATGAATTGCTCGGAAATCCAAAAATCTTCCCAAAGATTCAAAAGAAAGAAAAGAAAAACTTAAACGCAAATTATCTAAACATCACTATCGCACTATGATTATGGATTCTTATAATAGCACAAAGCCTTGAGTTACCTTATTAATAAAGGGTGTTTGAGGAGACGTGTCCCCTCATAACCTCATCATAATAAAGAGACGAAGCCTCAAAACTCAAACAGATTATCAATTGTTAATAGCATTGCATTATCCTTTTTTGCCTGCTCAATAACGGATTTTGTATATCCCGATTTACTGATAAACCATAATTGTTTTTCTTCTATCCTTGGAAATGCTTTTGTAGCAGTGACTAAATCTTCATATTCATCATATGGCATAGGTTGAGAAGTGAACTTACATTCGATGAAAATCGCTCTTTTTCCAGTTTTGTCGACAGCAAGCAAATCTACATCATCCTGCGCTTTGATTGCCGGATTTGTTCCCCACCATTTCCCTAAATAATAAGGAATAAACGGGAGCTTTCTTTGTTTTGCTAAACGAATGATGTACTCTTTACAAATTTCCTCAAATGCATCTCCCATAAGATTGCTAATATCATTCATAATTTCTTCAGAAGCGTCTTTTGCTCCGAGCATTGAATAGTACGAATTGTTCGTGAATTCATACCGGAACCAAAACTTGAAGAAATTGTCTTTGATTACGTAAATTGATTTTTTGCTCGTTTCGGGTTCCATACAAGGAACTCTTTTTTCTATTAAGCGAAGGGTTTGCAATGTGATTAGGTACTTGGCCACTTTTGTACGATCTTCGTGAATGAAATTTGCAATATCAATGATTTTGTTTCGACCATTCGCAATAGCAGATAAAATACTGCTATAAACGTTGGTTTCTCTTAGCTCAGCTTTTAGAAGGTTGTCTGGTTCTTCATGCAAATATGCACCATTGCGGATGATTTTATTTGCGACGTTCTTTTCGATAGATTCATTTGAATCAAATGCTTCAAGATATCTTGGTATTCCGCCAAGAATTCCGTATGCAATTAATTTTTCTTCGTTCGTGTAGTTTGGAAAGAAATTGCTGCTTTCTAAGTAATCGAAAGGCTTGATTTCTAAAGATGAAGTTTGGCGATCATGCAAAGGACTCTTTCTTCCCATGACTTCATTTTCCATAATGCTTACAGAAGAACCACAAAGAATCAAAAAGATATTCTTATTCTTCCAACTGTGGTCGATTGTATGTTGCAAAATGGATTTGATTGATGGGTTTTCATCGGCAATATATGGAAATTCGTCAATAATTATCGCTGTTCTTTGTTCAATTTTCTCTCCAATATAATCAAACGCATCTTCCCAACTCTGAAAAGAAGCAATAAATCGTTGATCAAAATGATATTGCACAACCTTAGAGAAGTCTTCTAGGTTTAGTGCATCGTTCTTTTCTCGTGCAGGGAAGAATATGGAATTAGAATGGTCTGCAAACTCTTGAAGTATGGTTGTTTTACCAACACGTCTACGACCATACATAACTAAAAACTCAAAAGTGTTGCTGTTATATAATTCTTCCAAATGACTCATTTCTTCTTTTCTTCCTAACATGACGAACCCTCCTTTATCTTTTGTATACTTATAAGTAGTATACTTTAAAGTATACAAAT
>CAVAZS010000092.1:0-9260 GCA_963593385.1 Lachnospiraceae bacterium
CTTAAGAATAAGTTCTAAGAGTAATATTGATATAGAATATAGTGAGATGAAAGCATTTGAAATTAAATGAGGTAAAATATTTATGGATAAGTTATATGGAAGCTTAGAAGCTGGTGGCACAAAGTTTGTTTGTGCTGTCGGTGATGAAAATTTTGAAGTTGTGGACAAAATACAATTTAAAACAACAACTCCAGATGAAACATTAGAACAAACAATCGCATTCTTTAAAAAATATGAAAATCTAGTTTCATTAAGCATTGGTTCATTCGGTCCAATTGATATTGACCATAATTCTAATACCTATGGATATATCACAAATACCCCTAAACCATATTGGTCTAATACTGATGTTGTTAAACCACTACATGACGCATTAAATGTACCTATATACTTTACTACTGATGTAAATAGTTCAGCATATGGTGAAAAATATGCATTATCAAAATTAAATAAAAAAGCAGATACATTAGTTTACTTTACTATTGGTACTGGTATTGGTGCAGGTGTAATTCAAAATGATCGTTTCATTGGTGGTATTGGGCATCTAGAAATGGGACATTTCATGGTTTCTAAACATCCTTATGATATTCAAAATAACTTTAAGGGTATATGTCCATTCCATGATGGTTGCTTAGAAGGTATGGCTGCTGGCCCTAGTTTAAAAGCTAGAACAGGTATATCAGGAGAAAATATTGATCCTAGTGATCCTGTATGGGACGTTGAAGCATATTATCTAGCTCAAGCCGCATTAAATGTCACAGTTTCTTTTAGACCTGATGTTATTGTGTTCGGTGGTGGTGTAATGTCTAATGATTACATGATCAAAAAAGTAAAAGATCAATTCTTAAAGTTATTAAACAACTACATTCCTATTCCACCAATTGATGATTATATTGTTACTCCTGTTGTACAAGGCAATGGATCAGCTACACTTGGTAACTTCATTCTTGCAAAAGAACTAATTGACACTTATTGAGCAATATAAAAAGTAGACATTTCAGTTATACAAGTCTACTTTTTGTTTTGTATCTATTTATTCTTTTTCTTGAAGTATGTGTATCCTGCAAATGCTCCAAGTACGATTATTACAACTAGTGCAACCGCACCACTACCATTTCCAAAGATACTACCAATTCCACTTGGTTCTTCTTGAGCTTCCCTATATACAGCAGTTACTTCTATATCACTTGTTAAAGTGTCAGCTTTTAGTGTTTCACCTTCTACTGTGATATCTTCAGGAACATTCGTCCATTCCACAAATGTTTTACCTTCCGCTATAGGAGCTAATAACTCAAATGCATCTAGTGAACTAAATTCCATTTGTTCTGTACTTAGAATTGTTCCATCTTCACTTGCGATATTTAATGTAACGATATGAGTTTGTTTAATAGTTGAAATTTCGCTTTCAATATCTGTATAAACAGCAGTTACTGTAATATCTTCTGTTAATGCTTCAGCTTTTAATGTTTCGCCTTCTACTGTAAAACTTTCTGAAACATCTCTATATTCAACAAATGTTCTATCATCCACGCTTGGTGCAACGATTTCTAAAGCTTCACCTTCATTTACAGTAAATGATTCTGTTTCATTCCAAGAACCCGATTCATTCACTTTATTTAATGTGACAGTATAAGTATTTGGACTTACTTCACTATCTTCCACACTACTTTCTTCACTTATTGTTGCACTTCCATTAAAGCTTAAAATACCACTACCTTCTTTTAAAGAAATTGTTTTATCACTATCATCATATACTAAGCTTTGCTTTCCAATTGAATATCCATTTATTTTATATATAAGTAATGCATCTTGTGTTTGATTTTTAGCAATTACTCGATAGCCTGTTTGTACAAGTCCAATTGAACTACTTGAATCAGGAACACTTAGAATATATGAATCTGTCATAGAACCAGTTTGTAAACATAAATCACTATCAATACCAGTTGCAGTGTTGTGATTATTACGAATTATTACTTTACCTTTTAAAGTAATATCATCCATTGAATCAATATAGACTGCACCATAATTACTATTAGTAACTGTATTATCTTCAACAGTTATATTTTCAAGAACATTTCCATCATTAGAAATTAGGATTGCTCCTTTTCCTGCAATATTTCCTGTAAAAGTACAATTTGAAATCGTTACATTTTCTTGATCAATCGTTACCGTTGAACCATCGTCTCCAGTTTCGTTATAAGCAAATCTAATTCCTTTGATCAATCCTTCATTATCATTAAATACTGCTTCACGAACATATATTGCACTTCCAACTCCATTTTCTCTTGCACTTCCAATATCTGCTGTATCAAATTCATTGAATGAAATTTCGCCATTACCTTTATCTGAACTAATTTCAAAGTTAGTTCCATTGATAAAAACACCACCACCCACTTTTTCAGCAACATTACTTCTAATAGAGCCGTTATCCATAGTAATCTTTGTATATCTAGAATCTGTACATATACCACCACCATTTTCCGAAAAATTCCAAGATATGATTGAATTTTTCATTGTGATAGTGCTATGTTCATCATCAATATAAACTCCACCACCTTTATAATCGGAGCGATTATATTTAATATCCGATTCTACCATATTTAGTGTATCGCCATCGCCATCCATGCATATGCCACCACCTTCACCATCACTACCCCATGATCGTTCAGCATAATTTCCAGCAACTGCTACATAGCTTAAGTTTAATGTAGAACCAGCTTTCATGTGGATTCCTCCACCACCATTAGTACTACTACCACCAGTAATTAAACCACCTGTTGTAAGTTCTAATTGTGAACGTTCCGAAGAAGCATCAAAGCCACTAAAAATAAATTTTGTATCATATGCTCTTTTACCGTCTAGTGTAAGTGTTGATTTTTCTTTCATCATAATCACTTCACCATTTGTTTCAGCATCAGTTAGATTTCTTGAGATTTTATGTCCATTCATTTCGATTGTCGCTTTTTTGCTTTCCCCTAAAATTAAACGACTAGAAATGTTCCAATCACATTGCATAACGATTGTTACACCACTTTGTGCAGCATTCCATGCTGAATCAATTGAAGTGTACGATTTTGTACCATCTTCATTAGTTGCATAAATTGTATTAGCTTTTACACAAACTGGTGATAGGAATAAACCAATCGCAATCAAAATACTAAATATTTTTCTGCTCATATAATCACCTTTTCCTCTCTTTTATTATAACTTATTTATTAAGAGAAAACGAAATTAGCATCCTGTATCAGATTGCAAATAAAATAGACATAAAAAGCATCTTCTTGATAACATTTTTATGTCTATTTCTCTTTTATTCTTTTTGTGCACTTGGATCGATATATTTAATCACTTTTGCAGGTACTCCAGCTACTACAGCATAATCCGGTACATCTTTTGTCACAACTGCTCCCGCACCAACAACTGCGTATTCCCCAATTGTAACTCCAGGACATATTGTCACATTCATTCCAATCCAAGCATTTTTCTTTATCGTCACTTTCCCATATGTATAAATCTTATGACGTTCATTCATATCATGATTGATCGTCGCAATTTTCAAACCAGGTGCAGCCATACAACCATCTTGAAATTCAATTCCACCAGAAGCAGAAAGAATAGCCGAATGGTTTATAAATACATTTTTTCCAAAAGTCACTCTATTCCCAAAATCACATGTAAATGGTGTAAGAATACGAACATCATCCAATTTCCTATCAAATAACTCTTCTAAATATTTCACATAAGATGGATCATCCGGCATTACGGCATTTGCCTTTGCACAAAGTGTTCTTGCTCGCATCATTTCTTCTACAGCTTCTTTAAAATAACTTTCTGTGTTATCTGTTGGTCCACCTTGATCCATTAATTCATATACATATCCTTTTTCGTAAATCATTTTAAATCCAATCCTCCACTATTCTTTTTGACTTGTCTACATCAGTACCTTTGATACTTAATCCTTCTGTCACTTCGGCATCATTAACTATTTTTTGAATATCATTTACTGTTGATGAAATACCTGAACCCTCATGAGTACAAAATGGATGTATTTTCTTCCCTTGGAAATCAAATGATTCCAAAAATGTATAAACTGCCATAGGGATAGTTCCCCAATAATTAGGATAGCCTAGATATATTTCATCATATTGATTAAGATTACTTGGCATATTAATGATTTCAGGTCTTGCGTTAGCTTCTAAATCTTTTTTCGCTTGTGCAATACATGTTTTATAATCTTTCGCATATGGAACTTTTTGTTCTATCTTGAATAAATCTGCACCAGTTAATTCCGCAATCATATTCGCTATTTTTTCTGTATTTCCAACATCTATATACCTTAAATTTCCACCAAAATAATTTTCATTTGCTCTAGAATAGAATGCTACTAATTTTGTCATTTTATTTTCCCCCTTTATTCCAAATTAATTTTCCTGTTTTTAAAGCTTCTTCATAACGTTCAATTTTATACTCTAAGCGTTCTAAAGCTTCGTCATACTTTTTCTTTTCTTCAAGTAGTTGTTCTTTTGTTTCAGTAAGAAGAAATAAGCGTGCTCCTATTGTTTCATCGCCTTCTTTAAAAAGTTTTACATATTCAGCAATTGATTCAACAGACACATTTGCTTTTCTTAGACAAACAGCATTCTTAACCCATTTCAAATCTTCTTCGGTATACTCTCTATTGCCACTAGTAGTTCTACTTACTTCTGGTATTACACCAACTCGTTCATAGTAACGCAATGTATCAGCTGTAATATCATATCTTTCACTTACTTCCTTTATCGTCATATAGCTTTCCTCATTTCTATGTATTGTGCAAAGCAATCGTACATGTTGAAGTTAACTCTAAGTCAAGTCATTCCTTTCTTTTTTATATAAAAAAAACAGGAAATAAGTTTAACCTACTATATTTCCTGCTTATATATAATTTGAAACTACTTTTTATGGCAAAACAGTTAAAATAGCCGTCACGAGTAATGCAATCATTAGATACATAACAATTGCCCTACTAAAAGATGCAATATGCACTGATGGATTTTGATATAGTTTTTTATCTCGAACACAAGAAAACCTAATTCTTTCCGTATTTCTCCACCACAATAAATCAATTACGACTAAATCAAATAAATTAAGTGTTTCCCCTAAAACTAAGAAATAGATAAAAGCATCCATAAAACCATTAAATCCAACTGTAAACTTTATAATTAGTCCTACAATAAAAAATATAACTGTGAATAAAATAAAGTTGCTGATTAGTACTTTTACCATATTAATTTCTTTTGGAGCAAGTTTTCCTAATACAGGATCTTTTCTAACTAATTCTTGTACTTCATTAGGATAAGATCTAAATCCAATCATATTCTTTTGATCATTTCCTGTATTTAAATAACAGATTACCCAAAATAGAAAACATAGTCCTACAATAAAACCAATTTTCAACATATCTTATTTCTCTTTTCTTATACATTCGGCATACATCAAAGAAATTCTAGATGGTAATAACTTTGAAAAAGTAATATTCCACCCATGTTCTTCTAGCCATTTAAGATATTCATCTGGAGTCCATTGATGTTCAAATTTAATGCCAGCAATTTTCAAAATACCACTCCAAAGTTTACTGATAGCACCTTTTTTATGTCCAACAAAATTAGGGGCAATTAAGATTCCATCTTTACGTAATACTCTGTCAATTTCTAGTAATGCTTTTTCAGGGCAAGGCATAACGTGAAGTGCATTTGCAATAAGTACTACATCAAAACTATTATCAGGATAAGGAAGATTTGTTGCGTCTGCTACTTCAAACTTTAACTTTTTAGAGTAAGTTCCTTTACATGCTTCATTGATCATCCCTTGTGAATAATCTGTCGCAATCATTGATTTTGAAGCATATGCTACGTGTTTTGCGAGTAGTCCAGGCCCTGTCGCTATTTCTAGTACTTCTTTATCTACTATTTTTGTTGGTATTCGCTCATACATATATTGATAATATTTTTGATCTAGTCGCATTGCTTTCTCATAAATTGGTGCATACAAATCCCATACTTTTTTCTTCATTTTATCTTGCCTCTATAATAGTTAGTTTCATCTAACTATATCTTATCATAAATCAAACCAAGCAGTAAAAGTATTATCTAGTTTTCATCACGATGGTCAATAGGATTATTAATTATTCTTCTCTTTGTTCGGCTTTATATATACCCCATTCTTTGTATTTCTCAGTGATAGAAAATACATCTTGTCCATCTATTGTTATCTTTTCAGCTACTCCTGGTTTTTCTTTTGTAAAAGTATCCCAAGCCGTAATCAAATGTTTCATTTTCAAAATATCATGTTGTTCAAAAAAATCAGCATATACTTCTGGCGTTTGGCTATAAATCGTCAATACATTATATTTTCCAAATAAAATCTCATCACCACTTTCATGGCAACCAAATCCAAATGTTGTTATACCATCATTTATCAATAGTTTTCCTTCTCTTCCAAGAAGAACTAACGCTTCCTCTTGTGAACAACCATCGATATAATAAACATCTTTATGTAACGCTTCTACTACTCCTGGTTTAATTTGATTTTCATCATCGAGATTAGAGGGGAGTTCCAAAATAAAAAACAATGGTTCCTCATGCATACAAATGAAATGCTGAAGGATAGACTCAACTTTGTTAACATTCACGTTTGCAATAAAATTGCATCCATTAGGCTCATAACCTTCTACAAGTTGATCTGCTTCTGCAATCTTGCAACCCATTTTCATATTAAGCATATACTTCATCTCCTCTAGTAATTACATTCATTATAACTAGAACTGTACATTTTTTATTTAATCGAGTATGTACATTGTTAGATTAGCATTTATACTTTTACACGCAGACATGATTTTAAGATGGTTCGTCCACCTTAATTGTGTCACCAGTGGTGACACTTTCTCGGTGTCCTTATAAAGTTCGTAAAACTGTTTCATTCTGTATAGGCCACGTCAATTAAATCCCTTTAAGTCCGGATAATTTTTAGCAAAGAAATCAGCCAGTCTCTCTACAAATGCGTCACCTTCTTGTCTAAATCCACTATTTAACGATAGATTTTATATAGGTCTTTAATACTCCATTATTTTATTTATCAGGGTGTTCAACACGTGACATCAATACTACCATCTCAACATACCCCGAGACTCTGCTATGAATGTCATCAGTATAAGGAAATATATCCAAAATACAGGCGTTTTCTGGAATTTATCAACACATTACCTGTGCAAGGATGTTCCAATATTTGGTGTCTACTGCATTAAATCTATTCCGTGCAGCAACTTCCCTGTTTCGATAATGTACCCGTAGGCAATCGGATCTACAACACGAAGATATGAAAAGCTCTTGGGCTTTGGCAGCTCTATCTTCTGCCCTGAGTATTCATTTACATCATGTATCTTTGTGACATAATCCGAGCCAACTAGCATCGATGAAGCCAAGTATAAAACTCGGCTCGCATATGCACCTGCAATTTCCCCACCAAATTTACCGCCAAGTATATGATTTCGTATCCTTGAAATACCGTCCTTAAAGTAGGCATATTCTTCTCCTATTAGCTGCCCTCTGCTGGCAATACATAGGCTTCCATTGATAGTATCCATAAGCACTTCATTTGGCGAAAGCGACAGACCTCTGTATTCCATCTCCGCTTTTGCGATTTTATTATAAGAAGTACATACCTCATTATAATCGCTCATGGCATCAAAAAGTGAACCGCAATCAAACAGCTGTTTCACAATCTCTAATTCCTTATTCGCACCAAAAGGTATGCCTGTAGTATGAGGTGCAAACGCTGTAAGTTTGTCTCCCAGAATACCGTTTACATCAGGAATAATGACAGTCAGATCATCCCCTTCTGTAAGAAGCAATTCATTTTTAATCGGACGTTCAATGGTCGATCCATAAAGAATATTTTCGAACAGGACATCCAGAAGGATTGTAACATCCCTCCCACTTTTCGGAGAGCGATACTTAAACTTGAAATGTCTCTTTTCTATATTGTTCTTTCCAACACGGATATGTTCCTCTACATCGGTAAACGGAAAAATCTCACCTGCTCTTCGGATATAATCATCTATGTCAGTGCCCGGCTCAACAATAATATCGATGTCTGTACTAAGACGCCTCGGATGATCCAAAAGGAGCATGAGTGATGTTCCACCTTTGAAGCAGAATGGAAGTTCTACTCTTTTAATGGCTTCCAGCAGACCGAAAGCATAAATCACTCTTTCAAGAAGTGACGGATCATTTCCTGTGCGTTCATATAGCCCCTGAATATATTCCTCTGTATACATATCTCTTGATAACATTTAATCCACGTCTCCTACATATTCTTTTAGTAACGATGCCTTTCCTCTTCTTCCGGCATACCTGTTCATTTTTCGTCTGTCTACTCGATAACTTTTCATGGCATTTTCATATATGAACGGAATTTCTGATGAGCTGAAAATAGCGGCCATACTTTTTTCAGCAATAATGTCTACCAGAATTTTCTCAATAGTTATTTCATGCGGTTTTTCTTGTGATAACGGAGCTTGACTAATCAAATCTAAAACTACAACACAGTCTCTCGTCCAATATCTGTCAAAATCCCTTTTCCCTGGCTTATATAAGATATTGCCAACATATTCTTCCTGAAGATTGTCAAAAATATAAGAGCTTACATCTTTTTCAATCTGAACATAAATCGTATTCTGGGCAATTTGATGATTCAAAAATTCATTGAGAAGTACACTCTCGAATATTACAAAATTCACTTGTGGGAATTGCTCCGTCATCTTTTTAGTCAGTGCTTTTGCCCTATCAGAATAATAAGGTCTATATATCGGGAGCAGCTGTGGTTTTTCCGTAATATAAGTGTCATAATCTACTCTAAAAACCTTCTGCTCTTGTAACAGATTATATAAAGTCCACCGAAATGCACTGTCGCTCAAATCTGGTTTTTCATTTAAAAACAAATGAAAAAGATCATCGCGACAATATGTTGTTTTGTCTGATAATTTTAATAATACTTTATCTGTCCACACTTTTACCACCCACGTTAGCGTTTTGTCAATTTTTTGTAATTTTGGCTGTACGCCAATAATACCACAAGATATCGTCCTTCACAAGCGTTTTGTCATTTTTTCATTTTTTTGACGCAACGCTAAAATAACCTACAGTCCTAAAAAACCTTAACTTTGTAGGATTTGTATAACTAAAAAGAAAAGAAGCATTAATAGCTATATTCACTAACGCTTC
>CAVAZS010000093.1:0-9140 GCA_963593385.1 Lachnospiraceae bacterium
CAATCATAGCTAAATTATAAAATGAGCAGAAAACTTTGTCTCTGCTCAATGATTAATTATAGTCACGATAGTGACTTTTTTTTATTGCGTATGAAACAATAAAAAAACTAGCTTACGCTAGTAATTAACTATATGGTGACGCGTACGGGATTCGAACCCGTGAATGCCGCCGTGAAAGGGCGGTGTGTTAAGCCGCTTCACCAACGCGCCATATATAATGCCAATGTATTGACAATAAAAATAGCTTGCGCTATTAATCATAAATAAAATGGCAGGGGTAGAGAGAATCGAACTCCCATCAGCGGTTTTGGAGACCGATGTACTACCATTGTACGATACCCCTAGATACAAAAAATGGTGACGCGTACGGGATTCGAACCCGTGAATGCCGCCGTGAAAGGGCGGTGTGTTAAGCCACTTCACCAACGCGCCACAATTAATGCTTGTTTATAATACCATCCCCTAAAATATATTGCAACACTTTTTTTAAAATATTGTATAAATTTTTTAAAAAATTTATAATGAGTATATAAGTGAAAGAAAGTAGGAGAAATAATGAAGCGTAGAAAAAAGAAAAAAGGGATGCCAGTCATCATTCTCATTTTGTTAGTAGTACTAATTGGATTAGGTACAGTATTTACTACAAGCTATTTGTACATGAAAGAAAAATATGCTGGAAGTCATAAAGCATATAGTTATAGCTTGATTCGTAATCTAGAAGAAGGTTCTAAAGATTATGAGATAGCTAAAAAGTTTTACAGCGATGAAGAATGGGAATCAATTCGTAATAATACTTTAAATATTACAGATGATTCTAGTAGTGATTCAGAAAATATAGATTCTAATGGTATAGAAATTAAACATGTATATGGATCAACATATCAAGGATATTTGATGCTTGTACATAATCCTGAAGATATATCTGTTGCGGTTAATCCATATCTTGGAACTTCACAAGGTGCACCTGAACTAGAAACTTATGTATCAATGTATAACGCTGTTGCTGGTATCAATGGTGGTGGATTTGAAGATGCTGGAGGAACAGGTAATGGATCAATTCCACAAGGTGTTGTAATCCATAATGGAGAACTTGTATATGGACCAAGTGATACATATGTATCTCTAATTGGTATTGATAAAGAAAATCACTTAATTTGTGCAGGAGCTACAGCTAATGAAGCATTATCTTGGGGAATTCAAGAAGCTGTTACATTTGGACCTATCTTTATTAACAATTACAACGTTGTTTATCAAGAAGGAACAGATAATCTTGGTATGTTAAATCCTAGAACTGCTATTGGTCAAAGATCTGATGGAACATTTATGTTACTAGTTGTGGATGGTAGAGGACCAACAAGCTTTGGTGCATTATATGAAGATATCATTAAAATATTCCAAGAAAACGATGCTGTAATGGCTGCTAACCTAGATGGTGGTAACTCTTCAGCGATGATTTACAATGGTGAATATGTAAATACACCAGTATCACTTTATGGTTCAAGAAACTTACCAACAGTGTTCTTAGTAAAAGGAGGAAATTAAGATGAAAAAAGTTAAACCATCTTTAGCCATTATCATTCTAGTATTAGTACTAGCAATTGGTGTTGGCGCTAGCTTCCTTTATTTACAAAAAGCAGAAAATGAATTTGCTGAAGCTGAAAAAGAACTTCCTGAAAGTGCAATAACTGCATATTTAGAAAAGATTCAAAATAAAGATTTTGATGGATTATATGAAGATTCACTTGTTGTTTCAAAACATATTAATTCTAAAGAAGCATATATTGAGAAAATGGAAAGCATATATAGTGGTACTGGTGTAAGTAGTATTGAATTTGCTAGCAGTGGTTATAATGAATATACATTAGCTAGTAATGGAAAATATTTAGCTACAGTTAAGTTACAACAAGCAACTGATGGATCATATATTGCGTCTACTGTATTTAGTGGAGATAACAATTATGTTCTAGAAGTTCCAACAGGAATGACACCTGTTGTTAATGGTATTACACTAGATGATTCTTATAAAACAGAGAGTAATATTGTTGCGTCTAACTTTGAAGGCGTAAGTGAAAATAGCAGTGCTGTAAGAGTAGATAAGTATGAACTAAATAATTTATTAACTTATCCTGAATCAATTACAACAGCAGAAGATTCTAGCTATATTGGAATTGATGATGCATTAAGTAATACAATTTACTTAGGGAAAGCTAATGATGCATTAAATGATACTTTTACTTCATATGCAATAACTTGTGCAAAATTCCCAGCAAAAGAGGCATCACTTGGAGAAGTTGCAGCGATTTCAGTAAGAAATTCAGATTGGTATAGCAGAATTAGTGGCTTACAGAACAATTGGTTTACAACACATAGTGTATCTAATTTTTCTAATGTACAAGCTTTTGATGTAATTCAACAATCTGATGATACAGCTATAGGACATGTTACATTTGATTATTATGCAAGTAATGGAGAAGTAGACAGAACTTGGCATGGTGGTTATCAAATGACATTAATTAATGAATCTGGAACATGGAAGATTGCTGGTTTTGGAATTAATATCGATTTAAATCCAGCTTCTAATAATTAAGGAGGAGTAAAAAATGATTGATTATGCTGAAGGCTCTGGTAAACAATACCATATCGGAGTCGGCAAAGGAGATGTTGGTAGATATGTAATCTTACCAGGAGATCCTAAAAGATGTAGTAAGATTGCTGCATACTTTGATGATGCAAAACTTGTTGGAGATAACCGTGAGTTTGTAACTTATACTGGTTATTTAAATGGAGTTAAAGTTTCTGTTACTTCAACAGGTATTGGTGGACCAAGTGCTTCTATTGCAATGGAAGAACTTGTTGCTTGTGGTGCTGATACATTTATTCGTGTTGGTACATGCGGTGGAATGGACATTAATGTAAAAAGTGGTGATTTAGTTATCGCAACTGGTTCTATCCGCATGGAAGGAACAACACATGAATATGCACCTATCGAATATCCTGCTGTACCTGATCTTGACGTTGTAAATGCACTAGTATCTGCCGCAAAAGAAATTGAGGCACCATATCATACAGGTGTAGTAGAGTGTAAAGATGCATTCTATGGTCAACATCGTCCTGAAACATTACCTAATGGACAAGAACTATTAAGAAAATGGGATGCTTGGCTAAAACTAGGTTGTAAAGCAAGTGAAATGGAAAGTTCAGCACTATTTATTGTAGCTAGTTATTTACATGTACGTTGTGGAACAGTTTTATTAACTGTAGCAAACCAAGAACGTGCAAAACAAGGATTAGAGAATCCACAAGTACACGATACAGATAAAGCAATTCGTTGTGCTATTGAAGCAATAAAAGAATTAATTGCCGAAGAAAATTAACGTAACCCATAATATCTTAGATATGCATTAAAAGCAGAAGGGAAAGATAATTTACGTAATTCTTCTGTGGTAACAAAAGAATAATTTTCTATTAGAGGTTGGTGGATATCACTGACCTCTATTTCATATGCAATCATATGCCATTCTAGATGTGTAAATATATGCTTTGCTTGAATAGATGCTTTAATAGATTTTATAGTAACAGAGTAGTTTTGAAGATAATCGATTACTTCTTCTTTACTTAATTTATTATCAATATTTGCAAATTCGTACATATTCGCAAGTAATCCTGTTTTATCTCTTTTATGAATCAAGTATTTGTTATCATAACGAATAATTAATACAGTTTTATTGATGATTTTCTTATCTTTCAGTTTACTTCTATAGGGTATTAAAGAAGTAGAATCATTTTTATAAGCAATACAGTTTTTATTTAAAGGACAAATAGAACAAGATGGTTCACCTTTAGGAGGGCATACAGTTTCCCCAATCTCCATTAATCCTTGCGTGAAATAACGGATATCTAATGATGTAAGATTAGATTTTTCTAAGGATGAAATAATGATTCCATCAAAATACTCTAAAGCTTCTTTTGCACGAATATCTTTTGTATAAGAAAAATATCGTGATAGTACTCTTAAAACATTTCCGTCAATTGCACTTACTTTTTCACCAAAACAAGTAGTCGCAATCGCTCCAGCAGTATAAAAGCCAATACCAGGTAGTTTCATTAATTCTTTTTTTGTAGAAGGGAAAGTACCATTATATTTATCTCTAATTGTAATGGCACATTTTTTAAGATTTCTAGCTCTAGAATAATAACCAAGACCTTCCCATAATTTCATTAGTTTATCATCATCACATGTAGCTAATGCATTTATTGTTGGTAGTTCTTCAATAAATTGAAGGAATTTAGGTAATACCGCCGCAATACGAGTCTGTTGTAGCATGATTTCACTAATCCAAACAATATAAGGATCACTAGTTCTACGCCAAGGATAATCTTTTTGATTAACTTTAAACCAAAATATAATGTTTTGAATATCAGTTTGTTTAATTGTTTTCATGGATTCTATTTTACTATTTATTGAGAAAAAAGATGAATAGGGGTAGAATGAAAAAGTCTTGCAGGCGTAATTCAATGGTAGAATGTCAGCTTCCCAAGCTGAATACGCGGGTTCGATTCCCGTCGCCTGCTCCAAATATAAAAATAGCCGTTTATCGTGACGATAAACGGCTTTAATATTTTTGCTTGTTATTCAGCTCTTTCTAAAGCTTCTTTGTAGTCTTTTTGATCTGTAAATACATCGTACTTATATGGATTCTTCTTTGTCTTTAATGACTTCTTAATAATGAATCCTAGAGCGACTACGTTAATTGCTAGAGACAATACAGAGATGAAGCCTTGCATTGCAACAGTTCCTAGAACAGGTGTTACACCGGCTGCAGTAGCTGCTTGAATTGTTCCTTCGGCATATAATACTGGAACAGTAGAGAATACTGAACCATCTTGGAACATAGGGAATACTTGAGCAAACATACACCAAATTGCTAATGTATTCGCTCTATTTTGAATCCAACCACCTTTATTCCATAATAGGTTTGCAAAAGTAGGTGCTAGTAATAAAGCAAGTCCACAATACCAAGCATGTGTTGGTAAATTTAAGTATGTATATTGGAAATTCCATACATCATATGCAAGGATATATACCCAAGTCATATCAGGCCATAGCATATCTTTTTGATCTTTAGAAGTATAAATGCTCCACCAAGCTGTCATACAGAAAATATTAATTATTCCTGCAATACCATTTAGTAGATTCCACCATCCACCATATAGCCAAACACCTTCAGAAGAGTACCACCATCCACCAGATAATGATCCAGCACGAATTGCACTTTCCAAATCACTAGCTACGGCAATTAAGATATTAATCGCAACGATAACAAATGGGAATGCTTTAAATGCATGAGATTTTCCTAATTTTCCCCATTTATATTTGATAATCATAAATCCTATACAACCAGTAGCTGCAGCATATAGCTTAGCGTAATGGAACCAAGAATTCATATGAATATATGTATCGTTAGTTAAAGCCCATTCGCTTCCTTTAGCAGCACCAACATAGATAGCGATAAAATAAATCGTTAGTACAAATAGAACTACTCCAAATATTCCAATTCCACCTTTTTTAGTACGAGCAATTTCATTTGTGACAATTAAGCCAACAAATACTAATAACCAACCGAGTAATTGATACCCAGCGGTTTCTCCATAAACCTGAAATAACATATTATAAATGCCTCCCTCATGTATTTCTAGGAATATAATAATCATATGTGAAAATAATATCAAGTTAAACTTGTTAAATGTTTGACATAGAAAATGAATATGCCATAATAAATATTTGTTATATAAAGGGGAGAATTAGTATGAATACAAAGTTATCTGTAAGAAATTTATGTATCACTGCTATATTTATGGCACTAGTTATTGCATTAAGCTCATTTGGTATTCCTGTTCCAGGGGGACATCTATATTTAAATGACATGGTAATTGTTATTGGATCATTACTATTAGGACCATTTGAAGCATTTATGATTGGTGGTGTTGGTGCATTCTTAGGAGATTTATTTTTCTATCCTACACCAATGTTTGTTTCATTAGTTGTACATGGCTTACAAGCTGTAGTGATTTCAATATTATCGAAGAAATTAAAAATGAAAGATAGTACTGCAGGACTAGTTGCTTGTATCATTGGCGCAATTATTATGGTTGTTGGATATACAATAGGTAGAGCATTTATTTATGCAACACCAGAAGCCGCAATGTTAAAGCTTCCATTTCAAATCTTACAAGCTACAGTAGGTGTAATTGTAGGTTGGATTTGTGTATATAAATTAAGAATATTCAATCATTTAATGTAATGAAAATATTTTCATAAAATATTTTGAAAAATTTTCTTGACATTGTTTTGATAACATATTAATCTATAAACAACTTCAATGAACAGAAGAGTAGTTCAGAGTTCATCTATAGCGAGCTAGTACAGAGTGGAAGACTAGTAGAAAAGAAACTGAATGAAGCGCATCTGGGAGAAGTCTTTCTGAAGTAAATAGGAAAGAACGTAGAAACGGCGTTAACGTAAGAGAGGTTAGCTTTTATAGCTAGCAATCAGTGTGGTACCGCGATATATAAGTCGTCTCTGAATAGAGATGGCTTTTTTGTTTATAGGAGGTTTATATGAAAGTCCGACGAAAAAATATAAATCAGTATTTGAATATAGAATTAGTTAAAAAAATAAATAAAAAGAAAGAAAAAGGGGAAAATTATTATGAACAAATTATTTAAATCAGTCTTAGCATTAACAACAATTTTATCACTTGCTGCTTGTGGATCTTCATCAAGTGCTTCTACTTCAACAGATACAGCAACTGCAGATGCAGAAGCTACTGCTTCTTCTACAGAATCTTCTGAAACTCATGCTACAGGATTAATTGGTAAAGCAGATGTTGATTTATCAAATGCTGATGGCGTATTAAAAGATATTCTTGATTCTGGTGAATTAGTTATTGGTACATCTCCTGACTTCCCACCTAATGAATATATAGATGTAGAAAGTGGCGAAGTTAAAGGTAGTGAAATTGTACTTGCACAATATATTGCTAATAGCTTAGGTGTTACATTAAAAGTAGAAACAATGGACTTTAATGCAGTATTAGTTGCTGTAGATACAGGAAAAGTTGACTTAGGTATTTCTGGTTTTGGTTATAAAGCAGACAGAGCTGAAAACTATGAATTATCTAAAGGTTATCAAGGAACAAGTGAAGCCGCATGTCATACATTATTAGTATTTGCTGATGAAGTAGATAACTACAATACATTAGATGACTTTGCTGGTAAGAAAATTGATGCTCAAGCTTCATCATTACAAGAAATGTATGTAACTGATGAAATTCCTGATGCTGAATTAACACTAGTTAGTACATTAGACCAAGCAATTCTTGATATCAATGCTAAGAAAGTTGATGCTGTAGCTTTACCTTGTACACAAGCAAAAGCATATGCTGAACAATCAAATGGTACTTTAGCTAAATCAAATGTTGATTTCGATTTAACACCATATGCTGATTATGCAGGTAACGTTATTGCTGCTAAAAAAGGTGAAACTTCTCTAATCGAAGCAATCAACCAAATCATTGATGATGTAAATGATTCAGGTATCTATGCTGAATGGTATGCAACTGCTAAAACAGAAGCTGGCATTACAGATGGTGAATAATTAATTGGGGTGAAGGAAATTAGATATGGGTCCTAGTATTTGGAGTGTATGGTGTGACTATTGGCCAATCTTTATGAAAGGTCTATTAGGTACATTAAAATATGCATTTATTGCTGTAGCATTTGGTAGCTTATTTGGTGCAATTATTGCTGTATTACATTTAAGAAAAAACAAAATTGTAACGAGTATTGCAACAATTTATATAACGATTATTAGAGGTACGCCATTACTTGTACAGATGTATATTATTTACTTCTTTATTCCAATGGCTATTCCAGCATTAAATTCTATTGATAAAGAAACATTTGTACTTGTTGCGTTAATTATGAACTCTAGTGCATATGTATCAGAAATCTTTAGAGGTGGTATTTTATCAGTAGATAAAGGTCAAACAGAAGCTGCTAGATCTTTAGGTATGAGTAATAAGAATTGCATGAAAAAGATTATTCTTCCTCAAGCAATCAAGATTATTCTTCCATCATTAGCAAATGAATATATTGCGATGGTTAAGGAAACATCACTTGCTGGTACATTTATGCTATATGAATTAATGTATACAAGAACATTACTTGCGAATAAATTCTTGATTTATCAACCATTATTTATTATCGCTATATTATATTTAATTTGTACGATGGTATTAAGTGCCCTTGTTAAACAAATGGAAAAGAGGTTAAGTGTCAGTGATTAATGAAAATCAACCACTAATTGAAACAAAAGATTTAAGAAAATCATTTGGTAAATTAGATGTATTAAAAGGAATAAGTGAAAAAATATATAAAGGTGAAGTGGTTTCAATCATTGGACCTTCTGGTGGTGGTAAATCAACATTCTTAAGATGTCTAAACCTCTTAGAAATTCCTACTGGAGGACATGTATATTTTGAGGGTGAAGAATTAAATGCAAATAGTATAGACTTAGATGCACACCGTCAAAAGATTGGTATGGTATTCCAACAATTCAATGTATTCCCTCATCTAACTGTATTAAATAACATCACAATTACTCCAATGCTAGAAAAGAAAGTATCAAAAGCAGATGCTGAAAAAGAAGCAATGGAACTATTAAAGATGGTAGGTCTAGAAGAAAAGGCTAACGAATACCCAAGAAAATTATCTGGTGGTCAAAAACAGCGTTTAGCTATTGTTAGAGCAATGGCAATGCATCCAGATGTTATGTTATTTGATGAACCAACTAGTGCCTTAGATCCAGAAATGGTAAAAGGTGTACTTGAAGTTATTCAAAAACTAGCTGAATCAGGTATGACTTGTGTAATTGTTACTCATGAAATGGGATTTGCTAAAAAAATCAGTGATCGAGTTATATTTATTGATGGTGGAGTCATTGCTGAAGAAGGTACTCCAGAAGAAATATTCGATCATCCACAAAATGAAAGAACAAAAGAGTTCTTAGCACAAGTACTTTAATAAAATTTGCTTTTTCAAAAACTTATGGTATTCTATTAAAGCATGTTTGCAGGAAT
>CAVAZS010000094.1:0-9107 GCA_963593385.1 Lachnospiraceae bacterium
AAACAATATTCAGTTGACAACTATAGACTTTGTTATTATTATGTAACCGTATACATGGACAGTTACTCTCTAGAGGCTTTACCTAAAATACAGATGTGTTTTAGTTATGCTTGTAGAGAGTTTTTGTTTGTGTGGGGATAGGGGAATAACGTGAAGGCAATCAAGAAGTTAAATAACAATGTGGCATATTGTGTGGATGCTAGTGGTAAAGATGTTATTGCATTAGGTAAAGGACTAGGATTTGGTGCATTTCCTAGAGATTTATCTTTAAATGAAATTGAACGTACTTTTTATAACATTGATAATCGTGTAGCAGAAGCAATATCAAATTTTGATGATGACATTTTCAGAATATCTGTTGATGTTATTGACTATGCTAATTCTCTTATTAATGAACCTTTATCACCAACTATTGTCTTTACAATGGCAGATCATATTAACTTTACGATACAAAGATATCGCGATGGGAATAAGATACGTCTACCAATTGCATATGATATCCAATATCTATTTGAGAACGAATACAAAGTTGGAATTTATGCACTAAAAGTAATTAAAGACAAATTGAAAATATATTTACCAGAAGATGAAGCGAGCTATATTGCATTACATATTGTGAATTCAAAAACACAAAGTGCTTCTAGTGATCAGGATGAAGAAATGATTATTCATATTGTAGAAATGATTGAAGAAGAATTTGAAATATCAATTGATCAACAAGATTTTAGTTATTCACGATTTGTATCTCATATGCATTATTTATTAAAACGCATTCGTAATAAGGAACAAATGGAAGAAAAGAATATTGAAATGTATGAAGCTCTTTCTAAGCAATATCCTGATGTAAATAAATGTGTAGAGAAAATTACTATCTATTTAAATCAAAAAAATGATGTGAATTTAACAAGCGAAGAAAAGATGTATTTATTACTACATATCAATCGGTTATATGACCGAGAACAAAACTAATCATTTCATTTCTTAACGGCCGTAAGAAATGTTTGATATATACAAAATGAAGAGGAGATAAAGAAAATGGCAAATAAATTTGATACTTTAGCATCAACTTTAGTAGAGCTAGTTGGTGGTAAAGATAATGTAAGCTTCGCAACACATTGTGCTACAAGATTACGTCTAAACTTAAAAGATACTTCACTCATCAAAGAAGATGAAATTAAAGCAACTAAAGGTGTATTAGGTACAGCTAGTGCAAATGGACAATTCCAAATTATCATTGGACCAGATGTAACTGAACTATATCAATCTTTCAGCAAGATTGTTGGTGATACAAACAATACTTCTAATGATGTAAAAGATGAAAAGAAGGGTATCAATAAATTCTTAGATACATTAACTGGTATCTTTACACCTACATTACCAGCATTAACTGCATCTGGTATGTTAAAAGCAGTACTTGCAGTATTAGTGGCATTTAAATTAGTTGATAAAACAGATATGACTTATCAAGTTATCAACTTTATGGGAGATGCAACATTCTACTTCTTGCCAATCTTACTTGCAGATAGTGCTGCAAGCAAACTAAAATGTAATCGTTTCTTAGCTATGATGCTAGCAGGTATGTTATTACATCCTAACTTTGTATCTTTAGTTACAGCAGCTAAAGCTGATCCTACACAAGCTGTTAGTATTTTTGGTTTACCAATTTACAACGCTACATATTCTTCAACTGTAGTGCCTATCTTATTGGGTGTATGGTTAATGTCATATGTTGAACCACTAGCAAATAAATATTCACCTAAAGCAATTAAGTTCTTTACTGCACCACTTATCACTATGTTTATTGTGGGTGTAGCAACACTTTGTGTATTAGGCCCGATTGGTTATATCGTTGGTAACTTCTTAGGTACAGTGATTAATACATTAAGTACTATTGCTCCTTGGCTTGTACCAACATTACTTGGTGCTTTCTTACCATTCTTAGTTATGACAGGTACTCACCATGCTATTACTCCTATCGGTATCAATAACCGTATGACTTTAGGTTTTGATCAACCAATTTATCCTGGTCAATTGGCTAGTAATGTTGCTCAAGGTGCTGCAGCTCTTGGTGCTTCATTAAAATCAAAGAATGCTGATTTTAAGCAACTTGCTTCAGCTACAGGTATTACTGCTGTTTGTGGTATTACAGAACCAGTATTATTTGGTGTAACAATGAACACAAAAACAAATATGATTGCTTCTATGATTGGTGGAGGTATTGGTGGTTTCTTTATGGGATGCTTTAGTGTTAAAAACTATTCTGGTGGATCACCTGGTTTATTAACATTACCTTCTTATATTGGACTTGATGCTCCAATGTCTAACTTCTATCTAGCTTGTGCAGGAGCTGCCATTAGCTTTGTGATTGCATTTGTAGTAAGCTATATTCTATATAAAGATCCAGAGGAGAAATAGAAAAATGGCATTTCCAGAAAACTTTTTATGGGGTGGTGCAACTGCAGCAAATCAATGCGAAGGTGCATATAACGAAGATGGTAAAGGATTATCAATACAAGATGTTCTTCCTAAAGGATTCGGTGCAAGAACGGAAAAACCTACAGAAGATAACTTGAAATTAAAAGGTATTGATCATTATCATCGTTATAAAGAAGATATCAAGTTGTTTGCTGAGATGGGTTTCAAAGTATACAGATTTTCTATTGCTTGGTCTAGAATCTATCCTACAGGTGAAGAAAGTGAGCCAAATGAAAAGGGACTAGAATTCTATGATCATGTATTAGATGAATGTGAGAAATATGGTATTGAACCACTAGTAACTATTTCACATTATGAAACACCACTAGCATTAAGTGATAAATACAATGGTTGGTCAAATCGCAAACTTATTGATTTGTATCTTAAATATTGCAATACATTATTTACACGCTATAAGGGTAGAATACATTATTGGATTACATTTAATGAAATAAATTCTATCTTAAGACAACCATTTGTATCTGGAGCAATTAAGACACCAAAAGAAGAATTAACAAATCAAGACTTATATCAAGCAATGCATCATGAACTTGTTGCTAGTGCAAAAGCTACAAAATTAGCTCATGAAATTGATCCTAGTAATAAAGTTGGATGTATGGTTGTAGGTATAACAATTTATCCATTAACACCTAATCCTGATGATATCTTAAAAGTTATGGATTTAGACAACGATTTATATTTCTTCTTAGATGTTCATTGTAGAGGTAAATATCCATATTACGCATCTAGAAGATTAGAAAAATTAAATGTGCATCTAGATATCACAGAAGATGATGCGGAAGCATTAAAGAATACGGTAGATTATATAGCATTTAGTTATTATTCTAGTAATTGCGCTTGTTCTGATCCTACTCTTGGAGAACCATCTCGTAGTAATATGACTCCAGAGCTAAGAAAGAACCCATATTCTGAGGTTTCTGAGTGGGGATGGCAAATTGATCCTAAAGGACTAAGATATACATTAAATCGCTTCTATGCACGTTATGAGCTACCATTATTTGTAGCAGAAAATGGTCTAGGAGCTAGAGATACTTTAGTGAGTGATGGTAATGGAAGCTATACTGTAAATGATGATTATCGTATAGCTTATATGAGAGAACATATCAAACAAATGGATGAAGCAATACAAGATGGTGTAGAAGTACTAGGATATACTTCTTGGGGATGTATAGATCTTATTTCATGTTCTACAGCAGAAATCGATAAGCGTTATGGCATGATTTATGTTGACTTACAAAGTGATGGTTCAGGTACATTAGAACGTTATAAAAAGAAAAGTTTTAACTGGTATAAACAAGTTATAGAATCTAATGGAAGTAAATTAGATTAACTTATAAATAAAATTTTATGGCCACTCATTATCTGATAGGTGATGGTGGCTTTTTATGTAGTAAGCAAGAGAATAATGTGATTTTAAGCATAAATATTGATTTCATGCTTTATTTTGATATATCTCTTTGATATAATAACTAAGCAAATTTTGAAAGGGTGGTATTAACTATGGGAAGAGCACATGAAGTGCGCGCAGCATCTATGGCAAAAACAGCTGCGATTAAATCTAAATTATATTCACGTTATGGAAAGGAATTATATATTGCGGCTAAGAATGGTGTTCCTGACCCTGATATGAACCTTGCATTAAAACGTAAAATTCAAGAAGCTAAGAGTAACCAAGTTCCAGCTGATGTTATCAAGAGAGCTATCGAAAAAGCTAAAGGTGGAACTGATGAAAACTATACAGAAGCTCGTTATGAAGGATTTGGTCCTGGAGCAAGCACAGTAATTATTGATTGCTTAACAGATAATACAAATCGTGCATATACAGATGTAAAGACATGCTTTAACAAATGTCATGGTGCAAAATTAGGTAACAGTGGTGCTGTAAGCTACAATTATGAATCAGTAGGTTTATTTGTATTTGCATATGCTGATGAAGACGCAATGCTTGAAGCAATGATGGAAGCTGAAGTAGACGTTCAAGATATCTCTGTTGAAGATGGAGAAATGACAGTTAAAACAACATTCCAAGATTTTGGAAAAGCTCAAGATGCAATTCAAAAAGTATTACCAGAAGTTACATTTGATGTTTGTGAAGCTACATTACTTCCAACTGAATACGTTACTTTAGATACACAAGAAGACAAAGATGCATTCGATAAGCTAATCAATATGCTTAATGATTGCGATGATGTAAATAAAGTATATACAAATGTAAAAGCTGACTAATCAATTGATGAGATCCACTTAAGTGGGTCTTTTTATATGCTTTCTTTGTAAGAAATCTGTATAATATAAAAGTATTTTTATAAATTAAAAATAGATGAGATTCTCAAATCAAAGTAGATGTAGCGTGTACTTTATTTGTTTTGAAAATAAAAAAAGGGAAAGTGTCATGAAAAAAATAACTTCTATTATTCTAGTTGTTGTAGGAATTCTAATAGGTTCTTTTACAACTTATACATTACTAGATGATAAAAAAACAGATAAGATTGAAATTAAAGTACTTATTTTACCAAAATTTGAAATTGGTGAAATGACAGGAGATTATCCAGGAGAAGCTCAATTTTATTACGATGCATATCTAAAAGATAGCGATGAATATGATATACAAGGTGGTAACGATAATCAAAAATTATATGTAAAAGATGGTGTAGCACTATATGTCACTGGAATGGGTAAAGTAAAGTCTTCATCTAGTTTACAAGCTATTTTATTAGATGATCGTTTTGATTTTTCTAATGCATATATTCTTAGTACAGGATGTGGTGGATCTAGCAAAGATTATGGCGTAATGGGAGATGTATATATTTCTACTTCAACTGTAGATTATGATTTAGGACATCATGTAGATGTTCGCGATTTAAATGAAGAAAGTGATACTACTTGGTTTCATGATGAAAGCTATGATTCTGTTGCGGTACATGAGTTGAATCAAGAATTATGTCATAAAATATATGATTTAGTTAAAAATGTAAAATTAGAAACTACAGAAAATACAAAGACAATAATGGCTAAAGCATTTGATAATGCATCATGGGCAACAAGAGATCCTGAAGTTTTATTAGGAACTAGTGTTACGAGTGATAATTATTGGAAGGGTGAGTATGACCACGTAAATGCTTTACTTATTGTAGAAACATATGGATGTGTTGATCCTTTTGCAGTAACAGAAATGGAAGATAATGCACTAGCTGTCGTCTTGAAACAAAATGATTTGTTAGACCATTATATTGTGATTAGAGATTCCGTAAATATGGATGTCTATATGAATGGAGATACTCCAGAAAGCTTGTGGGGTACAAATGAATATGATGAATCTCTAGGAATAGCTGGAAGTAATGAAACACTAGATATTTTTGAAACGGCGATGAAAAATAATTACAAAGTAGGAAGTGTTGTGATTGATGCTATTCTGGATGGGACATTAGAATAATCGTATATTTTTCAAATCTTATTGACAGTGTCTTTCTCACTTGACTAGAATATAAGTAAATAAATATGAGCAAAGCAATTGAAAGATTGTGACGCAAAGCTATAGGGCCTTTAAAATGGTAGCCAGTTGCACGTTTTAGATTCCTTGCTATAGCTTAATATTTATAGTGGGGTCTTTTTATTAGGTGTAGTAAAATCGTGTGGGCTTTGTAAAATTACATTGGATTTGAAAAACACAAAAAAAGCATATTTTTTATCAAATGATGAAAAATGTGCCTTTTTTAATGTAAGTGTTTAAAAGCTCTTGTTTTTATCTGATATAGAGTGCTCCACCAATTTCTTTAGATAATAATTCTTGTCTTTTTTCTTCATTAAAGATAGATGAATAAAACAATGTTGTTTTATATTCCATTTCTCTATATGGAGAAGGAACAGTCGCAAATCTTGATGCAATATGAATATCATTTTTACGCATGTCATGAAGATATGCTCTACCTTTATCATTGAAGGCTAGAATACGTAATGTATCAAGTGGTGGAAGTCTTTTTACATCTTCTTTTGTGATTTGATTCGCTGCTTGAAGAATTGTTCTTCTAATGCGACTGGAAGTATAACGCCAATTCGTGCAATCTTTTAAGAATCCTTCATATGTTGGATTCTTTTTTGCTTGTTCAACAATATGATTTTCAATTCCTTCACTAAATAAGAATGTTTCTGCAAGTCTTTTTTTATCACTAGTAAGAAGATAAGTGCGAATGTAAGGGTAGTATGCTTCAAGAAAGCTCATTCCTTTTTCTTTGATGATTTCTTCCATTGGTGTAGTTTTATTTAATTCCCTATTTTCTTTTAATGCTTTACGAATTGCGGTAGCACTAGAAATGTGATCATGCATTTCTTCATCTAAATAATTTGTAGTTCTCTCAATTAGAATTGGTTTGATATCTGTTCCTTGTATTTCTTTTAGGTAAGCTACAGCTAAAATGTCGTTAGGACGCATTTCTGTTGTTAATAAGCTATACGATTTAGGAAAACTCATACCAGAATCTAAAGATTGTCTTAAATGGTCAGGATTAATTGGTGTTTCACTGATTTCTAATAAGTTATCGAGATTACCACATTCCGAACCAAAAGATAAAGCATTTATTCCAGCTAGCTTTAATAAAGTTAAAGCACCATGAGCAAATTGATTACAGCTTTGTGTAGCATAAATATAAGGTAGCTCTATGACAAGGTCTACACCGTTTTCTATAGCACATTTTGCTCTTTCCCATTTATCGATAATTGCTGGTTCACCACGTTGAACAAAGTTACCTGACATAACTGCAATTAGTAAATCACAATTTGTCATTTCTCTTGTTTTTTGGATTTGATACATATGTCCTGTATGAAATGGATTGTATTCTGCGACAATTCCTGTTATTTGCATATTTTTACCTAGTCTTTCTATTCTGTATTACATGTTACAATAAAATTACAAATGGAGGAAATGATATTATGAAATTAGCAACGACTATATATAAACCAGATGGTGAAATAAAAGGATGTGTAGAAATTGTTCATGGTATGGAAGAACATCGTAAACGTTATGATGACTTTGCTAATACATTGAAAGAACATGGATATGGTGTCATTACCTTCGATTTACCAGGTCATGGTGAAACAGCTAATGATGATTTTGGTTATTTTGGTGAAAAGGGTTGGGATGCATTAATTGAAAGTGTAGAAGAAATTAATGAATTATGTCATAAAACATTTCCTGATGTTCCTGTTTACTTGTTTGGTCATTCTATGGGAAGTATGGTCAGTAGATGTTATTTACAAAAATATGATCAAAATATACAAGGATTAATTCTTTCTGGTGCACCAAATTACCAAAAAGCAGCACCATTAGGAATAGCTGTAGGAAAAATAATTCGTATCTTCAAGGGAGATAAAGGACATAGTAAATTACTTGATTCCTTAGTGACAGGTGCATTTAATAATCAAGTAGAAAATCCAAGAACGCCAAACGATTGGATTAGTTATAACGAAAAAAATGTAGATGACTATATAAATGATCCTCTATCTGGTATTCCTTTTACGATAAGTGGGTATATACATGAACTACAAGGAATGGTACAAATGCATGATTCAAGTTTATATACATGCAAAAATAAAGATTTACCAATTCTATTTGTGGTAGGCGAAGATGATCCTTGCACTGGTGGAACAAAAGGATTGGAAGATTCTAAAAATACATTAGTTCAAGCTGGTTATCACAATATAAAAGTGAAACAATTTGAAGGCATGAGACATGAAATTTTGAATGAAATAGAAAAAGATGATGTAAAAAATACAATTATTGCATGGCTTGATGCGTTAACTGATTGACTTTAATCATTCTTTTGTTATAATCTTTACTTGTTGACGATAAGGAGGTCTTTTGCTGTGAAGTGGACACTTGCGGATTTATTACAAAGTAATTCAGGCAATGTTTCTTTTGATGAAGATATTGAAATTGATGCTTCAGCATTTGCAAACAATAGTCGAATCAATTCAGTAAAAGATGTTCATGTTAGCGGACATGGTTATCTCGATGAAGAGGAAAATCGTTTCTATGTTCAGTTAAATGTATCAGGAACAATGATGGTTCCAGATGCAATTACAAACGAAGAAATTGAATATCCTTTTGAAACAGATAGTGATGAAACTTATGTTTTTGAGGAAGTCGATGAAGATGGTGTTCGTTTCGTAACAAATGAAGTCATTGAGCTTCTTCCGGCAATTATTGATGATATAATGCTGGAAGTTCCATTACAAGTGACAAACGCTTCAGAAAATGATTATCCTTCTGGCGATGGCTGGAGAGTAATTACTGAAGAAGAGTATCAGAAAAGTCAGGGACAAAGGATTGATCCTCGCCTGGCAAAACTGAAAGAATTCAAAGAAGAATGAAAAGTAGGAGGTGCTAGGCAATGGCAGTACAACAAAGAAGGAACTCAAGCACAAGAAGAGACAAGAGAAGAACACACTATAAGTTAAATGCTCCTACTCTTGTTAAGTGCCCAGTTTGTGGTGAAATGAAACAACCTCACCATGCATGCCCTAACTGCGGATCTGTTGGTAGTGAAAAAACATCCGCTAAAGTAGGCGAGTAATTAATGTAAAAGATCCCAAATATAAGGGATTTTTTATTTTAT
>CAVAZS010000095.1:0-8919 GCA_963593385.1 Lachnospiraceae bacterium
TCAGTTGAAATTTCTGAATATTCCCATAAAGAAAAAGGATATACTTCAACTGAATTAGGCCAAATCATTTCATATGAATATGCTAAAGATATTAACATAGACTAAAAAATACTGAAGTGTTTAAGCTTCAGTATTTTTATGGGCTTCATCATATTGTGCAAGATGAGTTTGAGATAGTTTTTCGTATTTTTGAGCGTTTTCTTTATCTCCCTTATTTTTATACATTAAAGAGATAAGGAATTCATTTACACCACGATTACTAGGTTCAATATCATTTAATTCATCTAGCATTTCATCAAGATATTTATATCCATTTTCAACATAAATATCATAAGATTTACTGATTTCAGAAACTAAACGATCATTCTTAAGTGTTTGAATCTTCTCGTACCATATACCACATTTTCTATAACTCTTAGTAGATAAATAATAGTTATAAGCTTGAACATAGATTTTTTCTTTATCACTTTCAGAGAGTCTTGCTTTACATAAACGGTCAAGTATTTTCTCGATATCATTTGGATCATTACGAATCATTGCTTCATTGAGTCGTAAAGAATCTAGGTACATTGCTGGAAATAAGAAGTTAGTTAGCTTTGTTTCTAGTAATGCTTCAAATTGTTTATGATCATTTGCTTCGATAGCGTTAATAATCTTTTGTGCTTGTTTCTTTTTTAATGCAGCTATTGCAATAGCGACAACCATCGCTAATACAACAACTATGGCTATAATTGTATACTTCATAAAATAATCCTTTGCTTAATAATAAGATAAGAGTGTGTGAAGAATCACACACTCTTTAATTTTATCGGAAAGAAAGCCTTTAATAAATATTTTTCTTATGCGTGCCAAGGAACAGATACTAGAGAGGTATAAGATCCACCCCAAATACCGAAGATACATCCAACGATACCTAATACTAATAGTAAGCCGATGCACTTTGTAGCTGTCCAACCTTTTTTCTTGATTAAGAAGTAGCACATTAATGTTAATAGTAATGGTACTAGAGCTGGTAAGATACCGTCTAATAAGCCTTGAATATTGATTTCAGCTTCACCATTTGGAATAACGATTCCAAGAGTTGTAGCACCATAGTTACATGTTAATGCACCTACAACGAATACACCTAACATACTAGCAGCATGTGTGAATTCAGTAGCGTGAGCAGTTAATGTCGTAACAGCAGTTGTACCTAAATTATATGACCAACGCATTAACCAGATACGTAATGCCATTTGGCAACCAAATAGGATAACGAAGTATAGAATAGGTCCTAATAAACTTCCGCTGATAGCTAAGTTAGCTGTGATACCAGCTGTAATAGGAACTAGTGTGAACCAGAATAATGCGTCACCAATACCACCTAATGGACCTGCACAAGCAGTTCTTACGGCACGAATTGTATTGATATCAGCTTTGTTTTGTTCTAGAGATAGAACAATACCACAAACTAGAGTTACAAAGAATGGGTGAGTGTTGAAGAATTCAAGGTTGTGACCCATTGATGCAGCTAAGTCTTCTTTGTTTGTGTGAATTTTTTCTAGACCAGGAAGGATTGCCCATTCCCAACCAGCAGCCTGCATTCTTTCATAGTTGAATGAAGCTTGTAACATACAAGATCTCCAAGCAATCTTATTTAATGTAGCTTTGTCTAAAGCTGCAGCAGGTGTAGTGTCCTTATAATTAGTTACATTAGATGCCATCTGATGAACCTCCTGTTTCTCCTAACTTAATATTTGTATTGTAATCATACATAGCAATTGCAATACCGATGAATGCTACTAATACTAGAGTAGCTCCAGATGTAGCTGCTACATTTCCGAATAATGCAGCTGCAGCGAAACCAGCGAAGTACATACCCCACATGTCGTTTGCAAGCATAATCTTTAATAGAACAGCGAATCCGACGTATCTCATCATACCACCAGCTGCTGAGAAGCCGCCCATTAACCAGCTAGCGTTATCAGATAATTGTTGTAATGGTTCAGATAATGCAACTCCACCTACATAAGCTAGAATTGCGATTAATGCAAATAAACCACCTAATAAGCAACAAGAAATAACATTGACTTTAGTAATACCAGCTGGGTTAGCTTCTTCAGCTGCCTTATCAGCAGTAGCCATGAAACCTGACATAGCTGTGAATACTAATGTAACGATATATTGACCAAATAATGAGAAGATAACAGCTGTACCTAATGCTGTATCTACGTCCATACCTGCTTTACAAGCGAAGATCATAGCAACAACAGCACCAACTACTGAGTTAGGAGGCTGAGCACCACCGACTGGCATGTTACCAATCATCATAAGTTCATATGTACCACCAATTGCTAAGCCTACTTTAACATCGCCTAAGATTAGACCGATGATAGGACAAGCAACCATTGGACGGTATAATACTTCAGTTAAAGAATATTGGTCGATTGCAAAGATAAATGTTGCAACTGCCAATAAGATAATTTGAACTACTTCCATGTTTGTTTTCCTTTCAAATTTTTATTGGAATAATTTATTAATGTCTTCTTTTGCAATTGAAGGAGTTCTTTGAATATATAATTCAACTCCTAATTCTTGAAGACGTCTAAATGCTGCAACATCAGCGTCATCTACAGCGACAGAAGTAGCAACTTGACGTTTTCCTTCTGACATATGCATGTTACCGATGTTTACAGATTTAATAGGAACGCCACCTTCAACTAAGGCTAGAACATCTTGTGGTGTTTCACAAATGATTGCAATGTGTTGTGATGGAGAAGCCTTGCCAATGATGGCACAAGTTTTTTCTAGTGAGAAAAATCTTGTTTGCGCTTGAGCTGGACAAGCCATTTTCATTAAGCCTTGACGCATAGCATCTTTTGCTACAGCATCGTTAGCTACAAGTAGTAAGTTTGCACCTACTGTACTTGTCCATTGTGTGGCAACCTGTCCATGAATTAGACGGTTGTCAATTCTTGTTAAAACAATGTTTGGCATAAAATATACCTTCTTTCTTTCCGGGGAATTTAATTCCTTCCCGACTCTTAAATTGTATATTGAAATCGTTTACATATCTTGTTGTTTTTTAGTGGTCTAGTTGTAGTTTTTAACATCTTTTCACATAATTTGGACAATTTTGATAAAAATTAACAAAGATTTCCCACAATTTTTAACATTTTTAGTACTTCAAAATACAATAATCAACCATTTGGTTAAAAAAAGTATACAATAAAGACATGGCTATTTTCAAGAAAACAACAAATATAGAGTTTCAACAATATGGTGAAATCTTTACAGAAACGACTTTTAGAAATGAGTATGATGAAAATCGTTTTTATTTAACTGTTACAGATAAAGAAACAGATTATATGTACAAAACAACGACGGATTTATTTTTTCGTTTCAAAGAAGGTATTGCAGTAATCGCCATAACGGAAGATTTAAATGTTCCACCACAGAAATTTGTAATTCACAGGATATGTAGAATTAATAAAGGATTATATTATCGCTTTTTGTCTATATCTGATACGACATTATTAGAAATAGCAGGAAAGTATGGTGGTGAAAAATACAAACTAAATGAAATTGTGAAAGTGAATTCATTAGAATCTACGATACATGTTAAAGAAATATTAGGTGACTATTATTTAGTACGTGCGCCAAAATATATGTTTCCTGGAGAAGTACATCAATATTGGGAACTTACATATGTTGATGATGGGACTCTTATTACAAGCATTGAAGATGAAGAATATATTGTAAAAGCTCAAGAACTAGTTTTTTACGCTCCTGGTCAAAAACATGATCAAAGAACAGAAAGTGCTTGTTCCTATTTGACGGTAATATTTGATATGGATATATCAGATGAAGAAGCGAGTAAACTAAAAAACAAAGTTTTAAAAATGGGACAAAAAGAAGCAGATATTCTGATGCTCTTTAGTAAAGCAGGAAATAGAGATAATGAATATTTAGGGGATATTTTAACTTCTTTAATTCAAACGTTTATTGTGGCAATACTTGCACATATGAAAGAAGATACGGTTAATCAACCAATGAATACCAAGATGCAACAAAAATATGACAATGAATTGTTAGATGAAATTGCATTATATATTCAAGAAAATATATATTCAGATATAAATGTAGAAGATATATGTGTTCATTTCTCATTATCGAGATCTTCTATTCAAACATTATTTACAAAAAACTTAAATGTTTCTCCAAAACAATATATATCTGACTTAAAGTTTGCTAAAGCAAAATACATGATTAAAGAATCAGCTTACTCAATATCAGAAATTGCTAGAATTTGTGGTTTCTCATCTATACATTATTTTTCTAGAGTATTTAAAGAAAAATATGGTGTAACCCCAACTTCATATGCAAAATCAATCGGTGAATAAATAAAAACAAGGAATGAATTAACATTTTTGTTAACGCGTTCCTTGTTTTGTTTTAGATATTAGATTCCTTCATCATCTAGGCTAGGTTCATCATCAACTGGTGGCATTTCAAATTGAATTACGCCATCTTTACCAGTATTTAATGCAGAAGATACTAATGTATCTAAATCATCAATCATTGTTCTAGCCATAGCAATTTCACATAGCATTGGTAAGTTTGTTCCTGCAAGTACTTTAACTTTTTCATTAGTACTTGTTACTAGAACTGCGGTCTTAAATGGAGAACCACCTGCTAAATCAGAGAAAACGATAATGCCATCGCAATTACTTAATTTTTCTACAGCTGCTTTTAAGTCAGCTTCTAATTTATCAGTTCCTTCACCATCGAAGTCTACCGCTACATAATTTTCTTGAGGACCAGCAATTAAATCAATTGAACTTGTTAAACCAGTCGCAAAATGACCGTGCCCCGTAACAATTAAACCTATCATGTTTTTCTCCTATTTGCTGTAAGGGTAAATATTTACACCCTTAACAACTCTATTTACTTTTCCTGATGGACATGGTGTATCAGGACGAACACCTGTTTTTAATGATTTATATACTGCAACTAGTTGAGCAAAGTTAACATATTCTAGACCTAAGAATACATTGTTGAATTTATGTTCATTGTTAAATGTAATATAGTAATCACCTAAGTCTTTAACACTTGGATCATCATAACCTGACACAACAACAATCTTATTGCCACTTCTTTCAGGTGCCATTTCTTTTACAATATCAATATCATATTGTCTTGTATAAGGGTCATCTGACAAATATACAACTTGTAATGAACCTGGACATACTACTGATTTAGGACCATGTCTAAAGCCCATAGTTGTATCAAATGTTGTCATGATTTGACCTGCAGTTAATTCACAAATCTTAAGTGCTGATTCTTGAGAAACACCTTTTAAGCAATTTGAACCAAGATATACAATTCTTTGGAAATCAAATTCATCTACGATTTGTTTTGCTGTAGCGTAAGTTGTTTCATGGAATTTAGCAGTATTTGCACTGATTTCTTTTACCGTAGCTTCAATCTCATCTAATTTATCTGTTAAGAAAGATAAAACAACAGCGAGATACATATTTGAATAAGATGAAGTCATTGCGAATGATTGATCATGTGTTTCAGGAGTTAAGTTAATTGCATAGCAATTTTCTTTTCCTTCAGCATATTTGGATAATGCACCATCGTGATTACATGTAATAAATAAATGATGGATATTTTCACAAACAACATTAGCTGCTTCAACTGCCGCAACAGATTCTGGAGAATTACCAGAACGGCCAAATGAAATCATTAATGTTGGTTTAGTTCTAGAAATATAATCTTCTGGACAAGCAACGATATCTGTTGTTCCATATGATTTTACTTTGAAGTTATTTAATGGTGATAAATAAGGGAATGTTGAGTTGCCAACAAATTCACTTGTTCCAGCACCTGTTAAGATAATGTCATAGTCATCGTTGCTAGTTACTTTTGAAATAAGTGCTTTAATTGCATCTTTTTCTGCTTTAACTTGATTAAATGTTTTTAACCATGTTTCTGGTTGTTGATAGATTTCTTTTGAAGTCCAATAACCACCGACTTCTTTCCATTGTTCTTCAGTTTTATCGAATACCATATACATACCTTCCTTCGTATTTCGAAATCATTTTAACAATTTATTTTACTTTTAAAATCCATAAAACAAAAAGTACAAATTTAATCATAAATACTACAACTCTGTAAAATGATAGTATGAATTTATATAAAAAATTCGCTATAATACAGATATAAGAAATGTCTAAAGACAATATCATATGGAGGAAATAATGACAACGATTCGTTTTGAACAAGATTTAAGTGCCTTCCAAAATATCATTTTGTTGTATCGTGATGAAAACGAAAATGTATTTATTGGAAACACATCATTTTATGGAGGAAGTATTAAAGAAAGACAATATTTAAGTTTATTGTATAAAGATGCTTTACCTAAAGATAGAGATGTGATATCTGGATGGAATTATCTAGATGATACATCACCTAATATCTATATTTCATATAGTTCAGAAATGACTACTGCAGTAGAAGATTTTATGTATTCTCATGGCTTAGAAAGAAACTGGAGATCCATTGAATATACATTAATTGATAATTATACAGATATTTCTAAAGCAATTAGAAAAGATCCAATAAAAGTAGGCGAAGTAAAAGCTTACGCGATGAAAAAAATATAATTAGAAAGTATAAGATAAGCACTGGTTTCCAGTGCTTTAATCGTCTATATAAGGATTTTCTAGACCTTTTGATTCGTAGATTTGTCCCATAATTTTTTCAAATAATACTTTACATAAGGCAGCTACTGGTACAGCAAATAACATACCTAATAGACCAAATGCAGCTTGACCAATAATTAATGAGATAACAACTAACATTGGATGAACATCTACATTATTACCAAGTAGTTTAGGATTTATGATATTTCCATCAATTGTTTGTACGATAAATAATGCAATATAGGCTATAACCATTGTTTTGAAATCACCAGATACTAATGTCACAACAATGGTAGAACCATACGCAATAAATGGTCCAACATATGGTATTAAGTTACCAAAACCAGCAAGTGCACCAATAATGAAAGCATATTTTACACCAACGATAGAAAGAGTAACACTGATGACAATAAACATCACAAAGGCATCAATCATTTGACCACGAATATAACCAGAGAATACTCTATCAGCTTCTTTAACAATAAAGGCCCAAACACTTCTTACTTTTTTAGAGAAAACAACATTAGCGAATTTGTCCCAATAAGAATGAATTCTTTTCCCATCATTTAAGAAATAGATAGAGAAGATAATTGTAAATAATAAGTTAGTAACAAATGAAGAAATATTTTGTGCACTAACAACTAAGTTATTTCCTACTCCAGCAATACTATTTGCTAAGATATTTCCAATCTTATTGATATATTCTTGTAGTGCTTGAGAATCAATATTTAATGAATCTAAACTATTTAATAAAGCTTTATAGAATGATTGTAGAGATTGCGATACATAGTTAACTAATTGAATTAATGAATCTGCGTCAGCTACTTTTATTTCTTTTGTTAGAGAAGAAACAAGTAAGCTTAAACCAATGACAAGTAAGATAACAATAATTAAAAATGTAATAGATACTGCTAGAGATCTAGGACTTTTCTTTTTCTTTTGAAAGAAAGGAAGACTAGAAAGTTTAGCTTCTATTTTATCCACTGCTGGTTTTAATAAATACGCAAGCATAAATCCCCAAAATACTGGAGTAAGTAGAGTGAATATCCAATCTAACCAATTTCCTATAGCACTTAATACATTACCTAAGTTTAATGACAAACGAAATAAAATAAAAATGGCAGCGGTTGTACCGATGACATATAAGGATATCTTTGTATATTTAGGATCGAGTTTATTTTTTATATTCATTTTTGTACCTCTTTAACCATAAAATATCATATCATTATGGAATAAAAAGGTACAAATACAGGTGTGACGATATGTTTAATAAAAATGAATTATTTTATCAAGATGCTTATCAAAAAGAACTAAACACAAAAATAGTGAGTTGTATAAAAGAAAAGGATGTTTATAAAGTTGTATTAGAAGAAACGATATTTTATCCAGAAGGTGGTGGCCAATCTGCTGACATAGGTAAAATAAATGATGTGAATGTTATAAATGTAAAAAGAGAAAATGATCAAATTATTCATTATGTAGATAGTGAGTTCAAAGAAGGAGAAATAGTCCATCTAGAATTAGATTGGAACAGAAGATTTGACCATATGCAAAATCATACGGGTGAACATATTCTTTCTGGAATCATTCATAAACTATATGGTTATGAAAATGTTGGTTTCCATATGGATGAAGAAAAGATACAAGCAGACTATGATGGTGTATTAACAAAAGAAAATATTGAAGTGATAGAACAAACAATTAATGATGTGATTCATCAAAATATTCCTGTAGTAGAAACTTATCCTACTGATGAAGAACGCATTGATTTAGAGTTTCGTTCTAAGAAGGAATTAACAGGTAAAGTTAGAATTGTTTCTATCGATAATGTAGATATATGTGCATGTTGTGGAACACATGTCAAAACAACTGCCGAAGTAAATCTAATTAAGATATTAAGTTATGAGAAACATAAAACAGGCACAAGAATCGAAATGAAGTGTGGTAATCGTGCATTATTAGATTACAGGATGAAACATGATCAAAATACATTACTCTATCAAATGTTTTCTGTAAAACCTGAGGTAGTTGCACAAGCTGTAATGAAACAAAATGAAGAATTAAGAAACTTGCAGAAACAATATATTGATTTGACAAATCTGTATCTAAATGAAAGAGTGAATCATTTTAACCCAAATGACTACATATTAGATATTTTGAATACTCCTTTTTCTATGCAAAGTCTAAGAGAATATGTTAATAACTTATTGGATAAAGCTAATGTAGTATG
>CAVAZS010000096.1:0-8640 GCA_963593385.1 Lachnospiraceae bacterium
AGGAACAGAAAAAATACATTTTAATGATTCTTCTAACAAACTACCTTGTGAATAAAGAAAATTTAAATCTATTATTTTTGTTTGTTTATCCATACTTCTTTTGTGTCTGTATGAAATGGTAAAACTATATCGAATTGATTTTGTTCACATAAGTTTCTAGCATCAAGTCGAGAAGAATGATGTGGATAAGTCATTTTAATCGCTATATGGTCATCAATTAATTTTGCCATATAAGACCCTTGTTTCTTACGACCAGTTGATATCACAAGAGCATTTTCTTCTAATAATTCATGAACAAGTTCTATACTTTCTTGTTTTTCTAGATGTGTATCTCCTAACATAATAAAATCTGCTTCTTTCATATTTTCTACACAAGAAAAAACAATTTTACTTAATAATTCATGGTCTTTTTCACTAATCCAATCATTATATTCTAATGCTTTTAGTAGTGCTTTTCTGATATCTTTTGATAAAGCAATCTTTTTTCCTGGGAAATATTGATTTAAAAGGATAAGTATTTCTGCACTTCTACCATATTTTTGTAATGGTAAAACAACTTTTCTATTTTGATTTAACGCTTCCTCAATACATATTTTCAGTTTATCTCTTAAACTATACGCATCTTCATCACACGTATCATGTGCATTATCCACAAAAGCTATATTTGCTTCTACATTTCTTATCTTATCGCATATTGTTACAAACGTATTTTCTTCATAATCACCAGTAAATAAATATTTTTCTTTCGTTTCTAATTCTAAATAAAACCATAGTGAACCAGGACAATGTCCACTTCTACCACTCATAAAAGTAAGATAATCTAGTGCAATCTTTTGGTTATAAGAATGAACGTAAAATATTTTTGAATATTCAATACCAGTAAAATCAATTGTTTCTAAAGACGCAATAATCATCCCTTTAAAACCTTCTTTAATGATTTTGTTTACAGCACCAGTATGATCTTTATGCGTATGTGTTAAAAATAAATAATCGACTCTTTCTATTTCTTCTTTTGTTAAGTTAGGATAAGGATTGCTATCGGTATCCAATATGCCACAATCCACCATGAAATAACGATTTGAGATATATTCCACCATGAAACAACTTCTTCCATGTTCCCCATATCCACCTTTAATGATGATTTTTTGCATAAGCATATACCTTTTTAGGATCAAATTTCAGATATCCACTCGTTCCTTTTTCTAATTTTTCTTTGCTTAAAAAAGTCACTTCTGTATTTTCTATTTTACCAATCACGCGCCAAATACCACCTTCAAAAGTAGGCATTACAATCGTACATGGTAGTGAATTATCTGTATTTTCTTTTGTAAATTCTACTTCTTCTGCTCTAAAGCGAAGTTCTACTTCATTTATGCAACCTTCATGCATTACAACATTTAATGTATTATTTCCTACAATGACGTGATTATCTTGAACAAATGCGTCTAGCTTATTTCCTGCACCAAGTAATCCCGCCACAACACTACTAGCAGGATCTTCATAACAATTTTCTGGTATATCATCTTGGTCAATGATGCCATTATTCATGATGATGATTCTATCTGCCATGGCGAATGCTTCAGAAGGATCGTGTGTCACATGGAAAACAGTCGTATGAAGTGTATGAAATATTTCTGCCATTTCTGTACGCATTTCAATTCTAAGTTGTACATCTAGATTACATAATGGTTCATCTAGTAAAACCATAGCTGGATTCATGATTAAAGCTCTAGCTATCGCTACACGTTGTTGTTGACCACCTGATAGTTCAGATGGATATTGTTTCATCAAACCATTTAGATGTAGTAAATCTTCCATCTCTTTTAATTTCTTTTCACATGTTGCACTATCTGTATGTTTTAGTTTTAATCCATATAAGATATTTTCTTCTGCTGTCATATGTGGCCATAAAGCATAATCTTGAAATACCATATTTAGATTTCTTTTTTCTATTGGTGTTACATGTTTCTTATCACTTACGACATTACCATTGATATATACAATACCTTCTTCTATTGGTAATATTCCTGCAATAACATTTAGTAATGTACTTTTACCACACCCTGAAGGTCCTAAAACAGAAATAATTTCTCCCTTTTTCACCTCAAGATTAATTCCTTTTAATACTTCTTTTTTTCCATAACTTTTATGTAGATTTTCAAGCTTTAGTATTGTTTCCATGAACTGTACCCTTCTTTCTATTCATTATCTTTTCTAAAACAAACATGATTGTGATAATACAAATACCACTAACAATTGTTGCGGCAGCTGCTTGTCCAAACTTTAAGTCATTATATGAATCGGATATCCAAACAGGTAGTGTCGAGAAATTAGGTGGATATAAAATAGTTGTGATTGCTAGGTTAAAGATACTTCCACCAAAAGCAGATAAAACCGCTGATACAGATGAATCATGTAATAAAGGTAATAGTATTGTTTTAATTTTTGTAGATAGACCTGCGCCTTGCATTTCAGCCGCAATTAAGAATGATTTTGGTATTTTTGCCATACCTGCAACAAGTACTCGATTAATCAAAGGAATAGCAGACGCAATAACCGCAAGTACAAGTACACTTGGCGTACCATATAAATGTAAATGAAGTGGAACTAAGAAAGCTTGATTCCAAACAAATATATATCCAATACCTAATACAACACCTGGTACAGCCATTGCGATAAGTGTTGTCATATCAATTACTTTCTTTAATTTACTAGTTGAATACGTTAATACATAAGCTGTACAAAAAGCGATGAGCAAACCAAATATTGCCGCAATCGAAGCTAATGTTAAGGAATTACGTATACCAGTCATCAAAGTAGAAGTTCCAGATAAAACATTTTTATAATTATCTAAAGTAAAACTAAAACCTGTTAAAGAAATAGAGCCTGAAAAAGACATAATAACATTTGATCCAATTGGTATACCTAGTGCAATTAAACAAAATAAACCACCAAAGAGATCAAGCATAATCATTTTATGTTTTGATAATTTCTTTTCTTCTGCTTGTTCTGTTCCATTATCTAAGAAATCATATTTTCTTTTACCTAATGCTTTATATTGCACAAACATCGCTAAAATAATCAAAATGAGTAAGCATAAAGATAATACTCCTGCCATATCAAATCTAGCTGGGGAATTACAGATAGCAGAGTAAATCGTATAAGGTAATGTAGGAAAAGAATATACTGCAGTAATTGTAGAAGATAAGCCATAATCTCCTACTGTATCCATAAAAATAAGCATAGCCGCAGAGCATAAAGCAGGAATCATTAGAGGTAATTGAATACTGTGAAAAGCTTGTAATTTACTTGCTCCATTCATTCTAGCCGCATGCATAAGTCTAGTTGGTTCCCACTCTAAAGAAGTACGTATTGCAATATAAGCCATAGGCCACTTACAACAAACCATAACTAAAACTAGTCCCTTAAAGCTAAAGATAAAATCATTGATATGATTCATCCCTAACCATATTTTTGCAATACCGTTACCAGAAGAAAAATATACCCATCCTTGCGCCAAGATAAAACTTGGTACAATCATTAAAATCCAAGCTGTCAAATCAATTAGTTTATTAAAATGAGAAACATAATGTGTTCTAATCCAAGCTAATATTGTCGCTAGTATTAAACCAACAACTGTTGTAGCGGAAGCTAGTTTCAACGAATTAAAGAATGCTTTACGCCATAAAGGTCGTGTAAATATATTTGATAATAAAGATAAATTAGAAATACTAAATTTAGAAAAATCCATCCCCGGGCATAATATTTGAAAAAGTACTGTCGCTAGTGGCAACAGTACTAGAATAAACAGTACTACAAATACGCCCGTACTTAGTCTATTCTCTTTTTTCATAAGACTACCTAGTTAGCAGAATAATCAGCGAACCAAGCTTTAATTTCTGCTTCGTTTTCTGCACCAAATGTAATATCTGCTGCATCTAGTTTTGGATCTTGTTCACGATCTTCTTTTTGTTTTACACCACTTACAGAAGGTGTGAAATACCCTTCGTCACCAGCATCAATTAATTGTTGTTGTACTTCAGGATCAAGTAAGAAATTGATAAATGCTTTAGCAACTTCTGGTTGGCTTGTTGATTTAGAAATTGCAGCTACTCTAGTTGAGGCAGCAGCTCCACTTTCTGGCCATACGATTGTAATCGGTTCACCATCCGCAATCATCGAATATGCATTTGTTTCTTGTAACATAGCAATGCTAATTTCACCACTAGCTAATGCTTTTACAACTTGAGGATTCTTTGGATAAACTTTTAAGCCTTGATCAAATAATTGTTTAAACCAAGCTTCTCCTCCTTCTAATCCTTTTTGATCCATAAAGTAAGCAGCTAATGGATAAGCAGGTGCTGCTACACCAGGATCAGCCATACCTACAGCATTTGCATATTTTGCGTCTGTTAAATCCTCGTAACTCTTAGGTGCCTCTTCACTTGACCATACATCATTACGATATACTAGTACTCCTGCAGCGTGAGCTCCTGTAGGATAGAAACATTTATCTTCTGGAACATAATCTTTGAAGTAATCTGTCAAATTGCTAGCGTTATCCACTTCAATATTTGTCATAAGTTGTCCATCTTTATCTAAGTTATATACATCATACATACTGTCAATCCATACAACATCCCATTGTGGATTACTCTTTTCCGCTTCTATACGAGACATTGTTTCAGCACCATTACCAACAACAACCTCAACATCATATCCTGTCTTTTCCTTAAATAATTCAGGAATAATTGCGTCAAAATCATTTAAATAAACAACTAATGGTTTAGTTTGTGTAACTTCAGCAGTTTCTGTTTCTTCTGTAGTAGTACTAGCTGTAGTAGTAACAGGAGTACTAGTAGCAGTAGAACTTGTGCAACCAAATAATGTACATCCTAAAACAAGTAATGTGATTAACTTTTTCATCTTCTCTTTTTCCCTCTTTTCGCTTATCAATATATTTCTAGTTTGTTAAGGGTAAAGGATTTGAAGTGTTAAATATTTGTAATATTTTTCACTAATTTATGATATTTTTTGCATTTAACAAATCTGTTGTATTTTTATATACAAGTGATAGAATTCAATGGTCAATTGTGATTGACAGGGAGAGAAATATGAACATAGTTATCGCTGGAGGCGGAAAAGTTGGTTCTGAATTAACAGGTAAACTTTCTGCAGAAGGTCATGAAATAACATTAATTGATATTAACGCAGATGTATTAGAAAACATCATGGAAAAATATGATGTTATTGCCATTCAAGGTAATACAGCAAGTATGGATGTACTTGATGAAGCTGGAATACGTAAAGCAGATTTATTAATCGCCGCAACAAACGCTGATGAAATCAACTTACTTGCTTGTTTCACAGCTCGTTCATTAAACAAAAATATTCATACAATCGGAAGAATCCGTAATCCTGAATATCGTAGACAAGCCATCGAAATGCGTGACTTATTCGGATTAAACTTAATCATTAATCCTGAACAACAAGCCGCAAACGAAATTGGTCGTTTATTAAAATACCCAGGCTTCTTAAATATCGATACATTTGCTAAAGGAAATACAGAAATCGTTAGTATCAAAGTAACAGAAAGTAGTCCTTTAAAACATGTTGTATTAAATAAATTAGGACAACTTGTACATTGCCAAGTCTTAGTATGTGCTGTATTAAGAGATGGTAAATGTATTATGCCTGATGGTAATTTCGTTCTTGAAGTTGGTGATTTAATTTACGTTACTGCTTCATCAAACAGCTTAAATCGTTTATTAAAGAGCTTAGGAATTATCACACATAAAGTAAAACAAGTCTTAATTGCTGGTGGTGGTAGAATCAGTTATTACTTAGCACAAGAATTAGAAAAGACTGGTATCGAACCATCTATCATTGAATCATGTAAAGAAAGATGCACAGAACTCGCTGAAAAGTTACCAAATTCTACAATCATCTCTGGTGATGCTAGTAGTCAAGGTTTCTTAGATAGTGAAGGTGTTGAAAACTTTGATGCATTAGTTACTTTAACTGGACTTGATGAATTAAATATCGTCATGTCACTATACGGTAATGCACGTAAAGTTCCTCAAATTATCACAAAATTAAGCCATGCGGAATATAACCGTATATTAGATGATTTACCTGTAGGAAGTGTAGTATCTCCTAAGGAATTAACTTGTAGCACAATTGTACGTTATGTTCGTGCTATGCAAAATAAACAAGGTGCTGCCTTAACAATTCACTCTATTGCTAAAGGACAAGCTGAAGCTATCGAATTTGTAGTAGATAAAAATACAAAATATGTTGGTAAACCTTTAAAAGATATTCCAACAAAAGAAAATGTATTAATTGTAAGCATTTCTCATGGAATGTTCTCTGAAATCGCTACAGGTGGATCAATCTTTAATGTTGATGATACAGTCGTTATTGTTACAAATAGTGAATCTAAGATTCATGAATTAAATGATATCTTTGGGGAATAGTAATTTATGAATTATAAGATGATTGCAAGGATTATATCCTTTCTTCTCTGTATCGAAGCAGCCTTCATGATACCTGCTGTAGGAATTGCTATATACGATCAAAGTATAGTAACAACTTCTGCATTCCTTAGAACAATTATCATTATCTTAATTGTTTCATTAATTCTATGGCTAGTATCTAGAAATGCAAAAACAGGTTTCTATGCAAGAGAAGGCTTAGTCACAACTGGTTTATCTTGGATTGTTATGTCCATGCTTGGTTGTTTACCATTTTATATTTCTGGAGAAATTCCTAGCTATATCGATTGCTTATTTGAAATCGTTTCTGGTTTTACCACAACAGGTTCAAGTATCTTAACAAATGTTGAAGCTTTATCGAGAAGTTTATTATATTGGCGTAGTTTTACACACTGGGTTGGTGGTATGGGAGTACTTGTATTCCTTATGGCAGTCGTACCTCTTAGTGGTAAAAACGATGGTTTTACATTGCATATCTTAAGAGCAGAAAGCCCTGGTCCTAGTGTTGGTAAATTAGTACCCAGAATGAAGAAAACAGCTTCTATTTTGTATTGGATCTACTTAGGCCTATCCGTCATCAACTTAGTGCTCTTACTCATTGGTGGAATGCCACTATTTGATGCAATATGTACGATGTTTGGTACAGCAGGTACTGGTGGATTTGGCATTAAAGTCGATTCTATGGCAAGCTATAGCCCATATTTACAGAATGTTACTACAGTATTCATGTTCTTATTTGGTGTGAACTTCTCTTGTTACTACTTATTATTAATGAGACGTTTCAAAGATGTATTCCACGATGAAGAATTACGTTATTATATTTTAATTGTTTTATCTAGTATTATTCTTATTGCAATTAACATTCGCTCAATGTATCCAACACTAGAAGAAACAATTAGACATGCCGCATTCCAAGTATCAACGATTATTTCTACTACTGGTTTTGCGACAACAGACTTTAACTTGTGGCCTGCTTTCTCTAAAGCAATCCTATTATTCTTAATGTTACTAGGTGCTTGTGCTGGTAGTACAGGTGGTGGATTCAAAGTATCTCGTTTAGTACTATTATTTAAAAGCTTAAGAAGAAATATTCATGAGAACTTACATCCAAATGAAGTTCGTAAGATTCGTGTTAATGGTGTAAATGTTGATGAAAAGATTATTAAAACATTAAATGGTTATTTAATGGCTTATGTTCTCATCATTATTGTTAGTTATTTAATTGTTTCTTTAGATGGCTTTGATGTAGAAACAAACTTATCTGCTATCTTTGCGACATTTAATAACATTGGTCCTGGTCTTGGAGCTTGTGGTCCTTCTGCTAGTTTTGCTGGATTTAGTCCATTATCAAAATTAGTAATGACTGGTGATATGTTAGCAGGTCGACTAGAAATATTCCCAATCTTAGTATTATTCTCTAAGAGTACATGGAAAAGAAAATAAGTGCATCGCTCGATGCACTTTTCTTATTGCTTGTTGTAATACTCAATACCTGAGTCTGGATAAAAATATGTTCGTATATACCCATCCGTTGAAACAATTACAAACTCATTTGTTTCTTCTAGATAATACACATCATCATTATCTTCTTTTTCATTTTTATGTAATGCTTCAGGATTATTTACTACATTTGATGCGGCTTCTTCATATTCTGTTGCACTACTATATCCCATCTCTATACCATGTTTCTGATAATGGCTTTCTAATGATTCTTCATTTCTAAAAGTATATGTTTCTTGTGTTACAACAATAGGTGTAGTAGTTACAGTTGGTTGATTAGAAACTCTACTACTTTGTGTCAATAAATAGAAACATATCGCAAGTACAATACATACTTTTCCGATTAAATTGTTATTCTTTTTCATTTGTATCTTCCTTATCTATTTAAATAAATCATTTAAAGTTATTACTGCTTGAATATTCGATGAATACTTATTGTTCACTAAGCCATAAGTCGTGATCAGTATTGGATGAATTGCATATTTTGTATTCGTAGCATTTTTAAAATCACTGATTTTATTCCTTAAACTTTCATCCACTTTTTTGGTAATGGTATATTCAGCATCACTATATTTCATTTCACATAGGTTAATTACATTATCTTTACGTATGATAAGCATATCAATTTGTGAACCAATATTCCTTT
>CAVAZS010000097.1:0-8405 GCA_963593385.1 Lachnospiraceae bacterium
TGTTTGAGGTCTCCTATAATACTTATTCGCAAGAAATAGGGGAAATCCTCAAAAAATATTCAATTTTTTCGAGCAACTGATATGACAATTGCAAAAAGTTATTTTATACTAACCACATTGGTGAGGAGTTACATGGATAAGATAGAGAAGAAAAGACAGAAGGAACAACAAGTTGTTGAAGAGATGATTCGTTTATATTGCAAGAAGAATCATGAAGAATATAAGAAAATTAAACATATGTGTCCAAAGTGCCAAGAATTAGCAGATTATGCAAAATTCAGAAGTGAAAAATGTCCATTTATGGAACATAAAACATTCTGTGCGAATTGTAAGGTACATTGTTATAAACCGGAGATGCGAGAAGAAATTCGTAAAGTTATGCGTTTTTCAGGGCCTAGAATGATTTTTTATCATCCTATACTTGCTATCTGGCATTTAGTTTGTAGTAAGAAAGAAAGGAATAAGAAAAATGGTTAAAACACGACTAATTAAGTTATTAAGTCATGCAAAAAAATATATTGTTTTTACAATTTTGTGGGATTGGATAGCGTTACTATCACAAGTAGTAATGGTATTTACAATTGCAAATGTATTAGAAGATTGTATTACGCATTCCTTAATAACAGCTACTTTACAAGAAGCGATAATACGCTTAGTACTAGTGATTATCATTCGATTCATATGTGGAAAGATGAGCACTAAATCTTCTTATCAAGCTAGTGTTGATGTTAAAAGAATACTAAGAGAAAAGATCTATGAGAAGATGTTACGACTAGGTGCTTCATATAGTGAACTAGTACCTTCATCAGAAATTGTACAAGTATCTACTGAAGGTGTAGAACAATTAGAAACATATTTTGGAAAATATTTACCACAACTATTCTATAGTTTGTTAGCACCACTTACATTATTTATTATCTTATCTCGTGTAAGTCTTAAAGCTAGTGTTGTGCTACTTATATGTGTACCACTTATTCCTATTTCTATTGTTGTAGTACAAAAGATAGCGAAAAAACTATTGAATAAATATTGGAGTATTTATACAGGATTAGGGGATTCTTTCTTAGAAAATCTACAAGGGTTAACGACTTTAAAAATTTATCAAGCAGATGAACGTAAAACAAAAGAAATGGATGAAGAATCGCAAAGATTTAGAAACATTACAATGAAAGTTTTAACAATGCAGTTAAATTCTACGAGTGTCATGGATATTGTGGCATATGGTGGTGCAGCTGTTGGTATGGTTATAGCTTGTTCAGAGTTCTTAAAAGGAAATTTATCTTTTTCAGGTACGATATGCATTGTTCTACTAGCAAGTGAATTTTTCTTACCATTAAGACTTTTAGGATCATATTTCCATATTGCTATGAATGGTATGGCCGCAAGCGATAAGATATTTAAGATTTTAGATTTAGAAGAACCTAAAATGTCTGAAAAAGAAATGCCTAATGAATCATTTGATATCGTATTTGATGATGTTCATTTTTCTTATGAAGAAAACCGGGAAATATTAAAAGGAGTAAGTTTAGTATTACCGATGCATAGCTTTGTATCATTAGTTGGTGAATCAGGATCAGGTAAAAGTACAATTGCAGGAATATTATCTTTGAAAAATAAAGGATATATAGGAAATATAACTATTGGTGCTATATCACTAAATGAAATTAATGAAACAAGTTTATTAAATGAAATAGTAAGAGTAAGTCATAATAGTTATTTATTTAAAGGCACAGTTGAAGATAATTTGAGAATGGCAAAACCTAATGCGACAAAGGAAGAAATGAATGCAGTACTTGAAAAAGTAAATTTATTAGGATTTCTAAATACACAAAAAGGATTAGATACAGAATTACTAGAGAAAGCAAGTAACTTATCAGGTGGACAATGTCAAAGACTTGCGATTGCTAGAGCATTATTAAAAGATCCAAAAGTATATATCTTTGATGAAGCAACTTCGAACATTGATGCGGAAAGTGAAGAACTCATTATGAATGTAATTCACGAGCTTGCTAAGACTAAAACAATCTTATTGATTTCACATCGTTTAGCAAATGTCATCGATTCAGATAATATCTATTTCTTAAAAGATGGAGAAATTAAAGAATCTGGTAAACATGAAGAACTAATGGCATTAAATGGTGAATATCATCACTTATATACTAGTCAAATGAAGCTAGAAAACTATGGAAAGGAGAGTAATTAAGGATGAAACAAAAAAGAAGAAGTGCTCTTAGCATTATGCTTAGTTTAATTACTCTTGTTAAGCCTTTACTACTCATTATGTTACTAGCGATTGTGTTAGGTACATTAGGATATTTATGCGCAATATTTTTAACGATATTAGCGAGTCAAATTATTTTACATGGTTTAGTTTCACAAGGATATATCGTTGTTCAAAATACATGGTTAGCTCAAACTCCTGTAAATAAAATTATGACTATTATGATTGTAATAGCAGTATTAAGAGGCGTACTACATTATGTTGAACAATATTGTAATCACTTTATTGCATTTAAGTTACTAGCAATTATTCGTCATAAAGTATTTGTGGCATTAAGAAAGCTATGCCCTGCAAAATTAGAAGGACAAGATTCAGGTAATTTAATATCAATTATTACAACAGATATAGAGCTTTTAGAAGTGTTCTATGCACATACGATTTCACCTATTGCGATATGTATTCTTACAACAATTATTATGGTTTGTTTTATTGGTAGTTATCATCCTACATTAGGATTAATTGCATTAGTAGGTTACGTAATTGTTGGGGTAGTGATACCAATGATTAATAGCCAGTTAGGTAAAGATTATGGTATGGAATTTAGAAATGAATTTGGTGAACTAAATAGTTTTGTCTTAGATTCATTAAGAGGACTAGAAGAAACGATTCAATATCATGTAGGAGATAAAAGAAAAGAAGAACTCAGTAATCGTTCTAAAAAATTAGCAGATAAACAAAGTTATTTAAGTGGTAAAGAAGGATTACAAAGATCTTGTACAAACGCTACTATTTTAATCTTTTCATTAATTATGTTATTTGTATCGATATCTTTATATAACAAAGGTCAGGTTGGATTTGACGCGGTAATAACATGTACTGTTGCGATGATGGGATCGTTTGGACCTACTGTTGCTTTATCAAATTTATCGAATAACTTAAATCAAACATTAGCAAGTGGTGAAAGAGTATTATCTCTACTAGAAGAAAAACCAATTATTGAAGAAATAGAAGGAGAATATGAACTAAGTAATGCATTCTCTGGTGCTAAAGCAAATCATGTTACTTTTGCCTATGAAGATGAAGTGATATTAGATGATTACTCAATTCAAATTGAACCAGGTAAAATCACAGGTATACATGGTGCAAGTGGTTCAGGTAAATCAACATTACTTAAGTTATTAATGAGATTTTGGGATGTTAATCAAGGTGAAGTATATGTGGATAATCACAATGTGAAAGAGATACCTACAAAGACATTAAGAAATTTAGAAAGCTATGTTACACAAGAAACACATTTATTCCACGATTCTATAGCGAATAATATTTCTATCGCAAAAGAAAATGCGACAAGAGAAGAAATTATAGAAGCAGCGAAAAAGGCTTCAATTCATGATTTTATTATGTCTTTGCCTAATGGTTATGATACTGAAGTAGGAGAACTTGGTGATACATTATCAGGTGGAGAGAAACAAAGAATTGGTATAGCTAGAGCATTTTTACATGATAGTGAACTTGTATTACTGGATGAACCTACAAGTAATCTAGATTCTTTAAATGAAGGTATTATTTTGAAGTCACTAAAAGAAGCTTCAAATAAGAAAACGGTTGTGCTTGTGTCACATAGAGAATCTACGATGAATGTGGCAGATATTGTTTATGAAATGGATAATGGAAGATTGTCCTAGAAAGAAGAAAAAATGAAAGAAGTTAGTTTAAAAGAATTAAAGCTTGATCCAATGCATATGATTGGCAGAGATTGGATGTTAATTAATACAAAAGTAAATGATGAAGTGAATACGATGACAGCTAGTTGGGGTGCTATGGGACATTTGTGGAATAAGGATGTTGTATTCTTATTTGTTCGTCCACAACGTTATACAAAGAAACTAATTGATGATGAAAATGTAAAAGTATCGGTTAGTTTCTTTGATGGTAATTGTAAGAAAGAAATGGCTTATTTAGGTAGTAATTCAACATATGATGTAGAAGATAAAATTAGTAAGAGTGGCTTACATTTAACAGAAGCAGATGGCGTTGTTTCTTTTGAGGAAGCTACACTTACTTTAGAAGTAGAAAAGTTATATCAACAAACTATTGAAGAATCATGTTTTGTAAGTAAAAAAGTAGATGAGGATTGCTATCCAAAACATGATTATCATGATGTATACGTATGTGAAATTAAACGAGTATTTGTAAAAGAATAAAAAGAAGACGGACATTGGTTGTGTCCGTCTTTTAGCTATTTATTTGTGTTTATGATGATATCTACTAGAGAAGTGTTATCTTTAGTCTTAACAAACATGTTGATGAGATTATCTGTAGCTTCATCACGAACAGAATTCGCAAGATTCTTACGAATGATATTTACTGCTTGTTGTTCCTTACTCGTTAAGATTAAGTCTTCTCTACGTGTGCCAGATTTTACAATATCAATTGCAGGGAATATTCTTTTTTCTTGTAGTTTACGAGAAAGGATAAGTTCCATATTTCCTGTTCCCTTAAATTCTTCATAGATGACATCATCCATCTTAGAACCAGTTTCAATTAATGCTGTAGCTAAAATAGTAAGAGATCCTTGTTCTCTAGTATTTCTAGCCGCACCAAAGAATCTTTTAGGCATGTATAAAGCATTAGGATCTAAACCACCTGATAATGTTTTACCACTGCTAGGTTCAGTTAAGTTATAAGCTCTAGATAAACGCGTAATAGAGTCTAATAAGATAAATACATCTTCACCAACTTCTACTAGTCTTTTTGCATGTTCTATTGTCATTTCAGAAACATATTTATGATGAGAAGGTTGTTCATCAAAAGTAGAATAGATGATTTCTACATTCTTTCCTTTAATTGCTTCTTTGATGTCGGTAACTTCTTCAGGACGTTCATCGATTAATAAAATAATAAGATGAGCATCTTTTACGGAATGTAAGATAGACATTGCGATATCTTTAATAATGGTTGTTTTACCTGCTTTTGGTGGAGAAACAATTAAGCCACGTTGTCCTTTACCAATAGGTGTGATTAAATCCATAATACGCATCGTTAAAGATTGTTGATTTCTTTCTAAGCGTACTCTTTCAGTAGGATAAGTAGGCGTTAAATCTTCAAAGTTAACTCTGCTTCGAATAATACTTGTATTTCTAAAATTAATCTTATCTATATAGATTAATGTTTCGTACTTTTCTTTTTCATTAGGTTTACGTTTCTTACCTTCAATATAATCACCTTGTTTTAATCTAAACTTTTTGATGAATGTAGGAGAAACATAAATATTATCTTCACTTGTTTCAAAATTATCTGTTCTAAGAAAACCAAAACCATCATCTAGAATAGATAAAATACCTTTAGCTTCAAAAGATTCTACAACTTCTTTCTTTTTTGTATTTTCTATTTCTTCTATTTTCTTTGTTTCGGCTTCTAATAACTTAGAAATAATTTCATCTTTCTTTAAGTTAGTAACATCAACTTCTTGTTCCTTAGCGATTTGTTTTAACTCAGTTACTTTTAATTTTAATAATTCTTCTTTTACCATAACATCACTTTCTTATTTGTATATATTCAACAGTCGTATAACCGTTTTTGTTTAATAAATTCTTATAGATTTCATTATTAGGAGTAACATGCATAATCATAGATTTATGATTATTGCTAGCGATTTCTTCAGCATGTTTTAATAAAGTTGTGCCATTTCCTTTACGACGCTCTTCTTTACGAACATAAATACTTTCTAGTAAATATTCATTATTTTGAGAAACTAATACATAGTAACCAATTGCTTTACCATTCACAGTTAAAGAATAGATATGATTATTACTATTTAGATATGATGCAAATTGTTCTTGTGCTAAATCAGGATTAGTTATGTGATAAATTTCTTGGTAACAATCATTCACCATATAGCTAATACTAGCTAGATTATGTTTGTTAATTTCTACAATAGAAGTTTTAATTTTGTTAGAATGAGGAACAATGACTTCATCTTCGATTTCTTCATCATATTCTACTTCTGAAGCGTCATACTCGATACCATATTCATTACACCAATTGATGGCAATTTCTTCGTATGCATCATCTCTAAACTTATACCAATCATTTGTTAAATCAAAACGATTTAATGTAGCCCTAAACATTCTAAAGGCACCACGTCCTTTGATACTATTTGTTAACCACTCATAAGCAGTTTGATCTTCTACTTGAGCAATAAAGTCTTCCATAATGCCATAATCATTTCTTTCAAGTTGCGTAGGAAGAGAGATAACATCATCCAAATCATCTAGTTCTTTATTTTGTAGTTCTTCTAAATCAGAAATAATTTGATTGTTATTTACCAAAAAGATTATTTCTTCTTCAGGATAATAGTAAAATTCATTATTAGAATCTGTTTGTTCTATTGCGTCAATAACATCTTGTAATAGTACTTTCATTATGCGTTTTCCTTTCTAAATAAAAATGTATGTGTGTATGACCAGATTAACTGTATGAGCATTGCGACCCAAACAAGAGGTTCTGTAAAACAAATGCCCATAAATCCGGTTAGAGGGATTAGTAATGAGACAAGGATAAACTTACCAACTAACTCAATTATACTACTGAACAATGGAACAATCTTTTGTCCTAATCCTTGTAGAGAACATCTTAAATTTAATAGTGGAGCTAAAAATGGCATAAATATCGTGGATACTTTTAGATAGGTGGCTCCATAATATAAGACAGACTCATTTTGACTAGATGAGATAAGATGAATAAATAATTTAGATAGTGGAAAACCAATAATAATACAAATAACACACCATATTAATCCAAGTATATTTGCATAGCGTACACCATCTTTAATTCTTTTATTGAAGTTTGCACCAAAGTTTTGGGACACAAATGTTGTTAAAGCTGTGGCTAATGTAGAAATAGGCATGGTAAAGAAATTTAATACTTTCCTTGCGGCAGTATAACCGGCAATGACTTCAGTGCCACATTTATTGATTGCGGTTTGAAGAATGACTGTACCCATAGATACAATCGATAACATCATTCCCATACTTAGACCTTGGCCAATTAAATCAAGATATAATTCTTTTTCAATATGAAAACTAGATGAATCTGGAATTAATTCTTTTTCTTTGAAATAAATATAAATTAAGCAGAATATTGATGAAATTGCCTGGGAAATGACAGTCGCAATAGCTGCACCTTGTGTACCCATATGTAAATTCACAATACAATAAATATCTAAAAATATATTTAAGACACTACTAATTAATAATGCAATAAGAGGAATAACGGCATTTCCTTTAGCACGTAACATACCACTAAGCATGTTGTATAAAACGGTAATTCCTACCGCAATACATATTGTGAAAATATAACTATATGCATCATCAAATATAGAAGCAGGGGTATTTAAGAAAATCATGAGTGGTTTTAAAGCGACAAGCGATAATACCATAATAATGATTGTGAGAATTGAACTTAGAAGAATAGTACCGGCAATAGACTTTTTTAATTGAACGATATTTTTAGAACCAACGCATCTTGCGATAACAACCGAAAATCCACTTCCTACTCCAGTTGCAAATCCTACAAGTAGTTCAAATAGAGAAGCAGTTGATCCCATAGCAGCGAGTGCGTTATCACCAAGATAATGACCAACAATCATCGTATCTACAGTGTTATATAGTTGTTGGAATAAATTGGCAAAGAATATAGGAATCATAAAAAGTAATAATACTTTTTTGATTTCACCAGAAGTTAAATCAATCTTTTTACGCATGATACTCTTTCAATATTGTAGATACTAATTCAAATAATTCTTCTTTTGTTTCATATGCATAAATATGATAATAAGAATCACCTGTTAACATTGCACTAAGTTCACATTCTTTATGTCTATAGAATATATATGTGGGTTTGTTATATTTTTCGGCATATGCAAGTTCATAACCTACACCTAATGATGGTGATGTACATTCTGCGATAACCAAATCACATTCCCTTAACCAAGCTGTATCTTGATTATAAATATCAGAATCTTTAGAACGTCCTTGTTCAAATATAGATTTAGATAAATCACCAACATGTTCAGTTAAAACAATATCTGTTTTTTTAATTTCTTCTATTAATTCATGGTATAAACTAGCATCATTTCTACCACCACGAATAGATCCAGCAAAATATACTTTTTTCATAAATA
>CAVAZS010000098.1:0-8343 GCA_963593385.1 Lachnospiraceae bacterium
CAGCCTTTCTGCCTAAAGAAATAGATAAGCACGCTAGAAATAGCGTGCTTTTATAACGCTTTGATAATAAATGAAATTTAATAAATAAGCTAAAATATCATGCCATAATTATTAAGTGTTAAAAGAAAGAGGGAAAAGATGAAAAAGTTATTTAATTTATTATGTATAGCATGTATGCTTACTAGTTTTGTTGGTTGTAGTTCAAAAGAAGAAAGTAGTATTTCTACACCTAGTAGTGTACCTAGTACTGCTAGTGCTGTAGCAACAGAAGATAGTGATAGTACAAGTGAAGTGATTGATTTGTATGAAGGTGATACAAATCTAGTTGATTTATCATTTGGAGGTATTGAAGAGTTATTTACATTTAAAGTTCCTAGTGATTATGTTGTTACAGGATTAAAGATGGATGTTAATGATGAGGAACAACCATATGATGGATTACTATCACAAGATACTACACTACAAGAAGCGATAGATAACGGTGTATTTAGTGAAGGTAGACCATTATGTGCAATGGATGCGAGAAAACTAGGGGATGATGATATTCAATTATTTTCTGTAGTTTACTTAACAAAAGATATTTCTTGGGATGAATTAGTTGAAAGCTACGAAAACGTAAAAGAGATAGAAAATAGTCCATTTGTAGCAGTTACATTTGATACAGAATATTTAAGAAATCTTTGTGCTGCTGTTTCATTTGTAATGGGTGATTATATATTTACTTTTGTATATACAGGATCATTAAATGATACAGTAGATCATACGGAATTATCTAATGCTTTGTTTAATCTAATTACATTCAAATAAAATGAAAAATGGTACATTAGCGATATGTACCATTTTTGTTAGCTTTCTTTTTCTTTCTTCTCTTTCTTTTTCTTATATTTTGATTACGTATATGTATGAGTAAGATAATTACGAATACGATTACGATAAATATAATATTATTTTGAATAAAGTGATAAATGATAGAAGGGATGCTTTCTTTGATTTCTTCTTCAATATAGATTTCTGAAGAACATATTTCTGTGTTATCTACACTAGCAGTAATTGTACCAATTAATGTATTTGCACTTACTGGTGCTTGTACTTCATCTGGTAAATCTACTGTAACTTGTATATCGCTACTATAAGGGATATCTATACTACATGAGCTAGAAGGGTGAACACTCACTTCTTTAACGTTTTTACCACCTTTAACTTCTATTGATTGAATTGTTTCATTTTCATCAATTAATGTTATACGAGAATAATTTTCACTTAGATAACTATAGATATCATAGGCATCTGTTTGAGGAATACTTACTTCTGTAGCATTAGCAGTAACAAGAATACATTGCATACCATTAATTACAGCATAGCTTGCTAAACATCTACCTGCATCAGGAGTATAACCTGTTTTACCACCAACAAATCCTGTTATTCCATATCGTAAAGAATCTGATATATGATCTGTTAAAGTTAATCCTTCTGGATGATATAATAAAGAACCTGTTGTATAAGTTTTCGCTTCTAGTATTTCTTTGATTGAATCATATTGAACTGCTTTAGCACAAATTCTTGCAATATCCGAACAAGTTGAATATTGATTAGGATTATGTAATCCAGTTGTATTTGTAAAGTGTGTATGAGATAAACCTAGTTCATTAACTTTATCATTCATGAGTAATACAAATGAATCAATATTACCTGCTACAGCATATGCTAGTACACAAGCACTATCTGCGCCAGAAGGAAGTAATAAACCATATAATAAATCTCTTACTGTTGGACTTTCTCCTATACTAAATCCAGCAACTGAAGCATCAATTCCTGCAAAAGGGGAATACATTTCTGAAGTAATCGTTATTGTTTCATCTAAATCTAAATGTTCTACAGCAATGATTGCCGTCATTAACTTCGTCATAGAAGCAGGATAAATTTGTTCATCTGCATTTTTACTATATAAGACTTGGTTATTTTCTAAATCATATAAGTAAGCATAAGGACTAGTGATGTTAATATCTAGCTCATCAGCTTGAATTTGTGTTGGTAATAATAAGAATAAAGTGATAATTGATAAGAATAGTTTTAAGTATTTTTTGTTTGTCATTTCTCTATTATACAATGTGTAATCTTGCAAATGATAGATAAAAAATATAGAATATCCTAGTGAAAAGGTGGTAATTATATGAGTGCATTTTGGTCATCCATTTTATGGTTTGTATTAGGTGGCTTAGTTGGCGCTGTAATTGGTTTCTTTTTAGCAAGAAAGAGTTTCACTAAACAATTAAAGGAGAATCCTCCTGTTACTGAAAAAATGATTCGTGCTATGTTCCTTCAAATGGGAAGAAAACCAAGTGAAGCTCAAATTAAGCAAATTATGAAATCTATGCAACAACAATAACAATAATAAAAAGTCTCGTAATGAGACTTTTTATTATTCAAAAGAAATAGATTTTATTCCTTCTGCTATTTCTTCATATATTTCATCTATCTCATCCCAGTCCATATCATATAACTCAATATCTAACTCGTCTAAAATAGGGGTGATATATTCGATTAAATCATCTCTTCTAGCTGTTACTCCTCTAGGAATACCATATTTTTCAATTGCATCAAATAGCATATTTTGAACAACTTTTTCTCGATTATCTAATGGACTAAGGATTTTAGAATCAATCATTCCTTCTTGTTTTTCAGAAACTAGATTTAAAAAGTAAGGGACAGTTTCTCGATTATTTCCATCTAAAGGAACTGTAAATGGGGAATAGAAAGCATCTAAGATTAGCATATCTTTATTCTTTTTCTTTTTTGAACACTTCTGTAATCGTTTTTGATCACAAGAAATATCTGTATATCTTAAAGACATGTGTGGAAATGGTAACATTGTGTCATCTAAACTATCGATACCCATTTCTTTATAATCATCTTCTACAAAAACAGAAAATATTTCATCACTATCGTAATTTAATCCTTCATCTTTTACTTTCAATATAATCAGTTTTAAAACTTCTAAATATTCTTTAATTCTTCTAAACGTTTTTATTTTTGGCTTATATGGCACATATGCTTTTTCTAATTCAATAAAATAGGGAACTCTACCAGGTTTATCTTTGAATTCTTTTTCTACACAATCTTGATAAATCGGATTAGCTAAATCATCAAATGCATCATAATATAATGAAATAAAAGATGTATTAAACATTTGATAGGTCATTTCACTTTCTGTTTTTTCTTCACCTTGAATCATATCAAGCAAATCTCCTAATCCTTCTTCTCCCTCAAAAAAGGCAATACCATAAATTTGTTGGTCTGATCCAAGAATTTGTACATATACATCAGTATCATTAGGCATTTTTATAAATATAGGAGAATCGCTTTCAAAGTAATTCCATGGTTGCAATTGTTGTAGTTCTAGTGCTAAGTCATAACATTCTTTTTTTGTCTTATTCATATGGACCTCTTTCTATAAATAGTATGTCATGAATACAAATAAATGAAAAGGTTTACAAATTTAATGATTTTAATGCTCAAAAATAGTGATTCTGTTCTATAATTATTCCGTAACGCAGGAGGATATATGACAGAAACAAAAAAGGTTTTTGAAGCGATGGATGGTAATACAGCCACTGCACATTCCGCATATGCTTTTACGGAAGTAGCTGGTATCTATCCAATTACGCCATCATCTCCGATGGCAGAACATGTTGACGATTGGGCAACTGCTGGTCGTACAAATGTTTTTGGAGACAAGGTAAAGGTTGTTGAAATGCAAGCTGAAGGTGGTGCTGCCGGTGCAATTCACGGTGCATTACAAGCTGGTTCTTTAGCAACTACATTTACTGCATCTCAGGGTCTATTATTAATGATCCCAAATATTTACAAGTTAAAGGGTGAATTACTACCTGGTGTAATCCATGTAGCAGCTCGTTCTTTAGCAACTCACACATTATCAATCTTCGGTGATCACTCAGATGTTTATGCATGCCGCCAAACAGGTATTGTTATGATGTGTTCTCACTCAGTACAAGACTGTATGGATTTAGCTGGTGTTGCTCACTTAGTTGCTATTGATGGTAGTGTTGCAGTTATGCACTTCTTTGATGGTTTCCGTACTTCTCATGAATATGACAAGATAGAAGTAATGGATTATGACTTCTTAAAGAGTTTATTACCAACAGATAAGTTAGAAGCTTTCCGTAAGAAGGCATTAAACCCACATACAAATCCAGTTGTTCGTGGTACTAACCAAAATGATGATATCTTCTTCCAAGCTGAAGAAGCTCAAAACAGTCATTTCAATGCTGTTCCAGAAATTGCTGCTAAATACATGAAAGCTATTTCTGAACATACTGGACGTAACTATGCACCATTTGTATATGTTGGTCATCCAGAAGCTGAAAGAGTAATTATCGCTATGGGTTCTGTTACAGATACAATTACTGAAACAGTTAACACATTAGTTGCTAGAGGAGAAAAAGTTGGTTTAATTAAGGTTTACTTATACAGACCATTCTCTCAAAAATATCTTGAAGAAGTATTACCTTCAACAGTTAAAAAGATTGCTGTGCTAGATAGAGCTAAAGAAGTTGGTTCTAGAGAACCATTATTCTTAGATGTATGCTATGCATTAAGAAATCATAAAGATATTACATTCATTGGTGGACGTTATGGTTTATCTTCAAAAGATACAAACCCAACACACATTAATGCTGTATATGAAGAATTAAAGAAAGATGATCCAAAAGAAGAATTCACAATTGGTATTGATGATGATGTAACTAACTTATCATTAGCTCCAGTTGATATTCATGTAGATGCTGACTATACAACTTGCTTATTCTATGGTCTAGGTGCTGATGGTACAGTAGGTGCTAACAAGTCAACAGTAAAGATTATTGGTAACAATACAGACCTATATTCTCAAGCATATTTTGCATATGACTCAAAGAAGGCTGGTGGTGTTACTAGATCTCACTTAAGATTTGGTCCTACTCCAATTCATTCTCCATACTATATCAATAAGGCAGATTTCATTTCTTCTTCACAAGAATCTTATGCATTCAAGTTTGATATGGTTCGTGATTTAAAAGATGGTGGTACATTCTTATTAAATACAACTATGTCTGCTGATGAAGTAGAAAGCAAACTTCCTAACAGAATGTTAAAAGGCTTAGCTGATAAGCATGCTAAATTCTATATTATTAATGCAAATGCAATTGCTCGTGAAACTCACATGGGTTCTCATACAAACACAATTCTTCAATCTGCATTCTTTAAGTTAAATGAACAAATCATGCCTTATTCTAAGAGCTTACAATTAATGGAAGATTCTGCTCGTACAACTTATGCTCGTAAGGGTGAAGATGTAGTTAATAACAATATTGCTGCTATTAATAAAGGTGCTTCTGGTCTAGTTGAAGTTACAGTTAAACCTGAATGGAGCAACTTAACATCTAAGGGTGCTCTATATAACGAAACTGGAGATGCATACTATGACGGATTCGTTCAAAAGATTAATGCATTAGAAGGTAACAACATGAAAGTATCTGAATTCGTTGATCCAGAACTAGTTGATGGAACAATGAAAGAAGATGTTTCATTTAGAGAAGCTCGTAATATTGCTGCTTATGTTCCTGAATGGAATGCTGACAAGTGTGTACAATGTGGTCAATGTGCATTCGCATGTCCTCATGCTACAATCCGTCCATTCTTAATGACAGAAGAAGAATATACAGAAGCTAGCAAGATTGCTAATGAAAACGGATTCGAATTAACATATAAAGAACCATCTCCTCTATATGGAAAAGCTAAAGCTGATGGCTTAAAGTTCAGAATTCAATTATCTACAGAAAACTGTGTTGGTTGTGGTGTATGTATGACAGCTTGTCCAGTACCTAACACTAAGGAAAATCCTGGTGCTCTTGTTGCTAGACCTATTGCTACACAAACAAAACAACAACCTGTTGCTGAATACTTATACAAACATACTCCTGAAAAGCCTCAATATGGTAATGCTAGCACAGTAGCTGGTGTATCATTAGAAAAACCATACTTTGAAGTATCTGGTTGCTGCCCAGGATGTGGTGAAGCTCCTTACTACAGATTAGCTTCTCAATTATTTGGTAAAGATATGCTTGTAGCTAATGCTACTGGATGTTCAATGATTTACTGCTCTGCTACTCCATCTAACCCATTTACAACAGATAAAGATGGTAATGGTGTTGCTTGGGCTAACTCATTATTCGAAGATAATGCTGAATATGGTTTCGGTATGGCTGTAGCTCAAGCTACTAAGTCTGCTAGAATCTTACGTATTATCGAAGAAAATATCGATAAAGTAGAACCAGCTTGCAAAGAAGCATTCCAAAAATATTTAGATGCTAAAGAAGATAGAAATGCTCAAAGAGCTGTTAAGGATGAATTAGTTGCTGCTGTTAAAGCATCAAGCAATGAAGCAGTTAAACCTCTTCTAGAAATGGAAAGAGATTTAGTTGGTAAATCAGTATGGATCGTTGGTGGTGACGGATGGTCTTATGATATCGGTTACGGTGGATTAGATCACGTTATGGCTAACAACTTAAATGTAAATGTATTAGTTCTTGATACAGAAACATATTCTAATACTGGTGGACAAGCTTCTAAGTCTACAAACTACTCAGCTATCGCTAAGTTCGCTGCTGGTGGTAAACCAACAACTAAGAAAGACTTAGGACAAATCTTCATGGAATATGGAACAGCTTATGTTGCTTCTGTATGTATGGGTGCAAACCAAATGCAAACAATCAAAGCATTCAAAGAAGCTGAAAGCTATGATGGACCATCAATTATTATCGCTTACTGTCCATGTGCAGAACACGGTATTAAAGGTGGCTTAATCAACGCTCCTACAAGACAAAAGAATGCTGTAGCTTGTGGTTATACAACTCTATATAGATTCGACCCAAGACTAGAAAAACCATTACAATTTGATTCTACAAAGACTCCAGATTGGACTAAGTTCGAAGCATTCTTAATGGAAGAAGCTCGTTACTTCAACTTACCAAGACTTAAGGGCGAAGAAGTTGCACATTCAATGTTTGAAAAGACAAAGAAAGATGCACAAACTCGTTTCAATAAGTTACAACAAAAACTTAAGATTCAAAACGAAGAGTAAGTTTTAACAAAATATTAAATAAAAAATCATGGTACTCATCTGTATCATGATTTTTTTTGTTGTAAAATAGATTTGTAAAGGAAACAGTTGGATTGAAGGAGTGCTGTTTTTTCTTTACATAATATTGGAGTGTTATGAAAGTTTTATTATATTTTGAAAGTGAAAGTTTAATTCAAACTTCTGGAATTGGAAGAGCATTTGAACATCAAAAAGCAGCTTTAACTAGTGCTGGTATAGAATTTACTACAGATCCATGGGATTTAGATTATGATATCTTGCATATTAATACATGTGGTTTAAATAGCGAATCTATTATTCGTAATGCGAGAAAAAATGGTAAAAAAGTAATCTATCATGCTCATTCTACAGAAGAAGATTTTAGAAATAGTTTTATTATGTCTAATATGTTAGCTCCTGTATTTAAGCAAATATTAATTACTTTATATACAAAAGCTGACGCAATTATTACGCCAACCCCATATTCAAAACAATTATTAGAAAATTATGGTATTACTTTACCAATTTTCCCAATTAGTAATGGTATTGAACTACCTCTATATGCACCAGATGATGAAAAAGTGAAAGCATATCGTAAATACTTTAGTTTGAAAGATGGAGATAAAGTTGTTATAGGAGTAGGCTTACCATTTGAAAGAAAAGGTATATTAGATTTTATTGAAGTAGCTAGAGCATTACCTGAATATAAATTTATTTGGTTTGGTGAAATTAATCCAATGTTAGTTCCTAATGAAATTAATCGTGCTATAGATAATCATCCATTTAACTGTATCTTTCCAGGATACGTAAAAGGACCAATTATTCAAGGAGCATATCAAAACGCGGATTGTTTCTTTTTCCCAAGCTATGAAGAAACAGAAGGTATTGTTGTATTAGAAGCTCTAGCTAGTCATCAAAATGTTGTAGTAAGAGATATAGGTGTATTTAATCCTTGGTTAGATGATAAAGTTCATTGTTATAAAGGACATAATAATGAAGAATTTATTGAACTAGTACGAGGATGTGTCGAACATAAATTACCTAGTACAAAAGATGCTGGATATAAAGTTGTAGAAGAAAGAAGTATTGATAAAATAGGACAAGAATTAAAAGCAGTTTATGAATTTGTTTTAAATCAATAAATTTTTTCTCTAAAAAGTGAGGATTTACGAATTTTTTGCGAATAACAATAGTAGGAGGAAATACTA
>CAVAZS010000099.1:0-8280 GCA_963593385.1 Lachnospiraceae bacterium
AGAAATATTGAAGTAAAAGACAATACATTAGAAATAAAACTATAGTCTATAAAGCTACTATTTTTGGTAGCTTTTTATATGTTTGAAAATAAAACGAAATTAAAACGAAATGTTATTGTTTATTTCGTTTTATTTCTTTATAATCAGTTCAATTTTAATTAATCGTCAAATATCATTTATTTCCAATAGAAAAAATACAATTGTTTGTATGAAGTAATCACATTATTTATTCTTCATAAATAGATAGTACAAATTCTTTAAATAATGGAAGAGTAAAAACTACTTGACCATGTTCACTTCCATCAATCAATCCCTTTTGAATTAATCTTTTTCTGTATGGATTAAATTGATTTGTAGTCATATTGCATTTTTGACGGATATCAATAATATTTGTAGAATTAGTGCTTGCTATTGCATACATTACTTTTTTATCTGTTTTAGATAATTCAGACCACATCTTTTCATATACATACTCTTCCAAATATTGACGATATTCTGGAATGGTTTTTGCGTAGTCTCCATTATACTTATATGTCAAATGTCCAAGCACTTGAAACGCAAATGAATACCCTTTTGTTAATCTTGCCATTTTAAGAGCCGTCTCATCATCAATTTTAAAATTCATTTGATAATTATTAGCTATTGCACCAATATTTAAAGAAGTAAGCTTAATTTTTGGAGCACGATATAAGAAAGTTAATGTTTTTTCGTTTTGCAATTCGTAAATATTTTCATATAACCCTGTCATGATTAAAAATAGAGGTAAATCTTGTCTTACAAAAATTTGAAATGCACTTGAAAATTCTCTTACGTATTGTGTATTGATTACTTCATCAATTGTAATTAATACTTTTTTTCCGTGTTTTTTAATACTTTCAAGCATTTTAGTAATTGCTGTTTCAATATCTGTTATTGGAACTATATTTTTTATTTCTATACCTAAGCCAAAGAAACTTAAATTTATTTTTGCATCTTTAAAAATAAGTGCTAATTCATTATTGCTAGAGAGTTTGCTAGCTAAACTTGTTAACAAATCTCTATCTGGATTCAATTCAACACAAATCCAGTCTTTATTTGTTTTCAACTTATTAACAATACTTGTCATAAGGACGGTTTTCCCAGAACCTCTTACACCAGTAATCATATAAATTTGCTCACTAGGATTTTCTTGCGTAAAATTTGCAATTATTTCTTCTTCCTGTTGAGATCTAGATATTAGCTCTGTTGGTTCTTTTCCAAATAACAATGTGTAAGGATTTTTGTCCATATCAGTTCTCCTTTTACTGTTTTTTACTGTTCTTTACTGTTTTGATAATATTTTACTGTTCTTTACTGTTTTAGTCAAAATTATGGTAAGCAAAAAACCAGTGTCTATGAATCAAAAATGATAATGTCCCAAATCATGGTACAATTACCTTCATTCTCGTAATGCCATTTCGAGATTTTGCATATTTTTACAATTTCTCGAAGTGATAATTACGAAAATCCGTATCTCAGCTTCCTGTAATTTTTTTCTCACAAAACAAAAACAGTGTTTCATCAAGAAACACTGTTTTCTTTTCTTATAACTTTGTACCGTTGCTTTCAACTACTTGTTTAAACCAATTAAATGAATCTTTCTTCATTCTGCTTAGATCACCAGATCCATCTACTTGTTTATTTACATAGATTGTTCCATATCTCTTCTTGATTTCACCAGTAGAAGCACTGATTAAGTCTATAATACCCCAGAATGTACAGCCTAATAATGGTAAACCATCTTCATTGATTACAGCATCCATTGCCTTAACATGTTCTCTCATATAATCAATACGATAGTTATCATGTATACCATCAGCTTCAACTGTATCGTTAGCACCTAGTCCATTTTCTACAATGAATAATGGTTTTTGGTAACGATCATATAATGTATTACATGTAATTCTTAAGCCAAGTGGATCAATTTGCCAGCCCCATTCAGAAGCCTTTAAGTAAGGATTTACAACAGAAGCGAATACAGCATTTCCTCTACCATGGTTCTTACAAATTTCAGGATCAGCAGATACACATCTTGAAGAATAGTAAGAGAAAGAAATAAAGTCTACAGTTCCTTCTTTTAATACTTCTTTATCTTCTTCTGTGATATCTACTTTTACATTCGCTCTTTCCATTCTCTTTAGAGCCCAAACAGGATATTCTCCTCTAGCTTGAACATCAATAAAGAAATAGTTGTCTCTATCGCATTCCATTCCTTTATAAACATCATCTGGATTACATGAATATGGATAAAAGTTACCAGCTGCTAGCATACAACCAACCATTGCATTAGGCATCATTTCATGAGCCATCTTTACTGCTTTAGCACTAGCAACAAGTTCATGATGTGCCGCTGTATAAAGTACTTGGTTTTTATCTTCGCCTTCTTCAATGACAATACCTGCACCCATGTATGGTAAATGTAATAACATATTGATTTCGTTAAATGTTAACCAATATTTCACTTTTCCACCAAGTCTAGCAAATAATGCTTTGCATAGTTTTAAGAATGCATCAATCATTCTTCTGTCTTTCCATCCACCATACTTCTTAATTAAAGCAATAGGCGCATCAAAGTGACAAATTGTAATTAATGGTTCAATACCATATTTTAAGCATTCATCTACTACACTTTCATAGAAGTCTAAACCTTTTTCGTTTACTTCTTCATCATCACCATTAGGTAAGATTCTTGTCCAAGCAATAGAGAATCTATAGCATTTCATTCCCATTTCAGCAAATAAAGCAATATCTTCTTTATAATGATGATAAAAATCAATTGCTTCATGAGCAGGATAGAAGTGATTATTGTCACATTCTAACATTTTCATTTGTCCCATCATTACAGCTCTACGATCTTCACCATAAGGAATAGTATCTACATTTGCTAAGCCTCTACCATCTTCTTGGTAAGCACCTTCACATTGGTTGGCAGCAGTTGCACCACCCCATAAAAATTCTTTTGGAAAACTCATTTTTTCACCTCTTAATTTATGGTTTTATTTTAAATGGTGCTTTATAAAACATCAATATGCGTGTTTTTTAGTTAGATACAATTTCTGTCATTCCTACAATTTCTTCTTCTACAGTACTAGCAAAATATTCTAATTGTGCTTTTCTTTCTGCTTCATAAATGGCTAGTTCTTCATTAAAGTCATCGCCATTTTCTTTTGTTAATAATGACATAGTTGCCTTGCCTGTATGAGCTAAAACAAATGCTTTGTTGTTACCCCACCACTTGTTGTTATCATTAGCTGCATCTACATGAGCTTCAATCTTTTGTACAGCATCATAAGAGAATAAGTAGTAATTATATTCTGTTAATGCATTTAAATTGTACGCAACATCTAATGCACCTGTTTCTGTATCATTAGTTAATTCACCATTATTTAGTGCCGCAATGATTTCATCTAAAATATATAAGTTATTTAGATATCCTTCATGTTTCATTACAATATTGCTAGAAAATTCAATACCCACAAAGTTATCTTGTACAGCTTTAAATACACTTAATACTTTTTGGTTGTATGCAACACCTTCTTCACGAATTGCTTCTTTTTCAGAATCAGATGCATTTAAGTAACGAGTATTAATATCTTCACCTTCTTCTTTTAATGCTATTGCATAGTCATTAAAGCTTTGTAGCGCATTATCCCAAGATTCAAGGTCTACGCCTGCTTCTGTTGCATAATCCGCATTAAAAGTATTACCTAAGTCACTAGAAGTTCTTGTAAAATCTAAAGGTAATGCAGGTAATGTATCTAACATAATTGCTAGAGAGCCATATACACCAATATTACCCTTCATTGTTTTCTCATCATATGTTGAAGTATCATCACTTTCTGTATGGTAGTGAAGCTCTGTCCAAGAATATGTATCACTCTCTCCAGAATCAACACATGTATCTGTTGTATTTAAGAAATAAGGTACACCAGCTCCACGATATGTCACACCATCTTCCATTGTTGTTGTGTCATATGTTTCTGCTTTAATTCCATTACCATATTCTTTTACAGCTTCATCTAAGATTCCATTATTTACCATATCTTTAACAAATGAAGAATATTCAGGTACAGAGCTAACAACAAAAGTATCATTACCATCATCAAATGCACTTAATTCAAAGTTAAATAATGCAAGTGTCTTACTAGCCCAATCAGGATGAGTGTTGTAAATACATTCGTATGCACCACGTGTCCAGTCATATTCTGTTCCACTAGCACCCCATTCTTCAGCACCATGTGCAACAACCACAATATCATTTTCTGGTTCATAACCACTATCAATCATTGCTTTAGCCATGGCCATTGCTGTAGCGATAGCAGAACAATCATCTTGGAAACCAGTAAAGTACATATCATAGTGTCCCGCAAATATAATTTGTTGATCATGATTTTTACCAGGAATATAACCAACAACGTTATAGCTAGTTCCACCATTAATTTCCATTTCACTATCTACTGTTAATGTACAAATGTTGTATCCTTTTTCGATTTCAGCAGCTAATTTCTTGTATTCCTTCATTGTGATGATTACTGTTGGTATTACATCTTCTGCACATACATCTTGTATTTGGTGATTATCATCACTGTATCTTCCATAACCATCTAAGTCATATGTTACTAACGCTACTGCACCATGTTCATATGCTTCATACATATAACCATCAATCCAAGATTCGTTATATTGGTCTACACCAACTAATGCAATCTTACCTTCTACATCTTTACCTTCATAATCACTCGCAAAGCCTGTACCACAATCAACAATTTCTGCTGTAATTCCTTCAGCATCTGTTCCATTAACCATATAAGATACTGGTTCTAACGCAAGATTCACGCCTTCTAAAGTTAGCTTAGCATCATTAAATTGCCACTTATCAACAGTAATAGGATCTAATGTAACATTTTGTAAACCTATCTTTTCCATCTCACTAGCAATGAATTCAGCTGCTTTATTCTCTGCATCAGAACCACTTGTTCTAAAACCTAACGCATTATCATGCATAGAAGTATCTGTAGATAATGTTTCTGCTAAAGAATAGGCATAATCCATATCAATCGCATTTACATAACTTGTAATACTTTCTTCATAAGCATAAGTCGTAGCACTACTTGTTTCACTACTAGCTGTACTTTCGTTAGTAGCTGTGTTATTTGTGCAACCACTTACACTAGTTAAAATCATCATACATAAAACTACATTTAAAATCTTTTTCATCCCTTCATTCCTTTCCTAACACAAAAAAGACAGATGCGTTTATACACCTGTCCTAAATATCCTATACAAGTCCTTTCTGTACCAGAAATCGCTTCTTATTGACCATTTCATAAGGCTTTAACGCAACTTTATAAAACTGAGCTTTTAACTCAATCAATAAGGGTGAATACCCTTCTGCATTCCACTAAATGCAGTTCTTGTCTCTTCGACAAGTCTTCGGCATTTGACCCGACCGTCCGTGTAGTCTTAGCTTATATAAGCGGTCAATTTCTGTACAAAATAAGTACCTAAGAAGTATGCATGATTTTTCAATTTTTCGCAACAGAATTTTTTACAAAATATTTAACGTTTACATATTTCATTACTCTAGGAACAAGAACTAAGATATAAAGTTCAATTCCACAGAAGATAATAAAGTAAGTAATATTTTTACCAATTAATCCTGCTAGTGCTGGTCTAATATCCACAAACCAAATATATAAAGGAATTAAAGCAAATACACCAACGATAAAACGATCTTTTTTATCCATTTCTGCTTCAAAATCAAATCCTTTTCTTTCAATACATCTGCTTATAGAATAACCAAATAATAGACCTAACCCTTCGCAAGAATCCGCAAGCATTGTCTTAGGATCAACAAGTAAACTACCATCTTCTAGATATGTTAATGGATATGGTTTATATACATAATATAAAGCTAATGCAATACATAGAATGATTCCACTAATTAAGATAATCTTATCTCTAGAAGTATCTTTATCTGACCAATCTTCTATCTTATTTGCACAAAAGATCATTAAATTTGTCGCTAAGAACCCTACGATTACATCTTGTGGTGTATGTACACCTAGATAATTTCTAGAAAACATAACTGTAGCTACACCAATAAAGAAAATTGTAGAGATAACTTTATGACCATGTTTTCTAAACCATAGTCCTATATTCTCAAATCCTGCAGTTGCCCAAGTACTATGACCACTAGGGAATGAATAACCTGTAGCTGTTAACTTTGAATCACCATAAGGTAATATACGATCATCTCTTATCCATGGTCTATATATACAAAATGTAAGTTTTAGAAATCCATTAGCGAGTAAACCAAGTGTAAAACCTGCAAGTATTCTTTTACCTGCCTTTTTATCTAATACCCAATACAACATCGCAATCATGGCTATCACCCAATAGCCGCATACAAACTTACTTATCCATAGCATAAATGGAGCAAGAAATGCACCAACACCATTTCTAAATGCTTGTAGTAATAACAAATAATCTATATCCATAAAATCCCCTTTTTTATTTATCACTCTATCACATAGTCTCACAAAATGATTCACTATTTATTCATGAACCATACACTTTTTCTTCCTCTTTTTCAGGTATTCTATATGTGTCAGATAAATAACCTAATAAATATCTGGCATTTCCCTCCCTTTCTTTTTTCATAATTTATTATATAAAATACTTCTCTAATCCCCACTAGAGAAGTATTTTATTTATGTGATTCATCATTTAGAAATCACCCTTTGTACATAGAGGCATTCCAAACTGAATATCCTAGCAATTCTGCCGAATCATATACTGGCTTCATATTATCTTTCAGTATTTTCACAAAAGAATCTTTACTATTACTACCAGTATATAGAAGCTCATTCGCCCATATTGAATACAAATTATTCTTTTTACAATGTTCGAATAATATTTTTGCCCTTGAATCATTTAAAACAAGATTGTACATTTTAAACTGATTATCCGCAAAAGATTCAAAGTATAAATCCCAATCTGCCAAGTTATTAGATTTGCTTCTATTCAATGAGCTGGCAACTGGCGATAAATTCCATAATTCATCATTACAAACATATGTCCACGGAATAAAGTGATCAATATCTGTATTAGATATATTTAAATATTGATTAGAATATATATCAACTATGGGTACTTCATGTGCAACATAACTCCATAGTTTCCTGACATCTTCCAAATCACGCTTTGACGATGGAGCTTCAAGTTTATCCGATATACATGGAACTCCTGGATTTCTTGACTGTATAAATTTTATTTTATTGTATTGAATCCATCCAAGAATTATTGATGCATTGCTTCTGATAAAATCATCCCATTTAGGTGTAATAATAACTTCTTTGTTCAGATTATTATCATTTTTTATAGTATAAAAAATATTTGGTGTACTGTTGATTCTTTCAATTATTCTTTTTTGAGAATTCCAGTCTGCATCATTCCCGCCAAGATTAATAAAGGAAGATAAAATCCGATATGGAACATTTTTTACTAATTGATTTTTTATTTTCAAAAGTTGTTTATTCTGGCTAGCAATAGATAATTTAATGATTTCTGTAGCATCATTGTAGTGTATTTGCTTATCTTCCAAAATAAAATTTACTGCTTGTTCTAGATATGAACTAGGCACCCCATTAATAAATGGTCCTAAATGAATATGATATAGTGAAACTGAATACCATGCATTGAATATCATTTCATCTACAATTGCTTCAAAAGTTAATGGCTCATTTTGCAAACGCAATTTAATAATTGCTTCTAACCAATAGTATTTATAACTTTGTGTTGGAGAATTTAACATCTCTGCAAATTTTCTAGTTTCTTCTGTATTAAAAACATTTTCGAAATATTCTGCATTCATGTATCTACCTCCAATCTACCATTACTCTTCGATTTTATTTATATAATTCTTTATAAACTTTTCTTTATTCCCAGCCATTTTATAATCGCGTTCCATTATTTTAAGGCCTCGTTCAATATGCATATTCACTAATTTTGGAAAGAATTGCTCATCCTCCAAATCTTGTGCATTCATTAAAAGTTTATAAACCACTTCATTATCTCCAAATAATGTTTTTCTTGTTATTTCAAAGCCAGAAGTATTTAATACTTCTGAATCGGGATCATTATATATATCCTTTTTTGATTGTAACGATCTTGCGATTGCATATCTTAAAATAACTGCATAGCTAGACATTCTAAGTGCCGCATTCAAGGATAATAATATTTCTTTTGATTCTTTTGATG
>CAVAZS010000100.1:0-8160 GCA_963593385.1 Lachnospiraceae bacterium
TGATAAGCCTGGGGAATTAAGTGGTTATGAAGGACCATATCATGATTTTAATGGTATTACTTCTAAGTTTGGAGCACATTTTATTCTAAAAATAGACAAGATTCTCATGAAGAAAAAATACTCTGATGCAATTATCAATGGAGTAAAATGGTATAACTTCCCTCATGTTCCTATTGATTTTGGGTATCGTGATTCAAAGAATTTCTGGTATTGTAAACGATCTCGTATGATTCCAGAACTACTTGCAATTCGACCTCAAACATTAGATTCAGTACGTTATGCAGCAGATAGAGCAGATGATAAAGTTAAGTTCACGGATGATGCGCTTAAAATGATTTTGAATGTTCCAAGAGTATTTTTGCCTGTTGTTTTAAAAGGATGTGTTTCTTGGGCAAAAGAAAATCATGTTGAACTCATTACAGAAAAAGAAATGAAGATTATAAACGATAAGCGTTCAAAAGAAAAAAAGAAAAAGTAGGTGGAACACATGAAAGTATTATTAGCAGGAGCATTTGGTCATTTAGGAAGTGATGTTCTTAGATCTTTAGTTGAAAATGGTCATGAAGTTATTGCGGTAGATGCTGTTATCAAAGAAATGGATTTTAAAGGGTTTAAACCTTTACAAATTGATATGACAAATAAAGAAAAATTAAAGGATTGTTGTAAAGATGTTGATGTTGTAATTACAACAGTTGGTTTAACAAAAGCAAGTGAAAAAGTCACCCCATATGATATTGATTTTGAAGCGAATAAGAACCTATTAGATGAAGCAATTCATTCAAAAGTGAAACACTTTGTTTATATATCTGTACTAAAGGCAGATAAAGGTCGCCATATTCCAATGTTAGATGCTAAAGCAATGTTTGAAGAAGAATTAAGAAAATCTAATTTAAGTTATACAATCTTTAGGCCAACAGGATATTTCTATGATACAGCTCATATATTTGAACCTAAAGTAGAAAAAGGTAAAGTGACATTACTTAAAACAAAAGAAGAAATAAAGTGTAATGTAATTGATACAAGAGATTTTGCGGATTATATTGTCGAACATATGTGTGATGATAAGAAAGAATATGATGTAGGTGGAACAGAAATCTATACATATAAAGAAATTGCGGAAATGTTCTTCAAAGAAGCTGGTAAGACTCCTGTTATTAAATATGCACCACCATTTTTGTTTGATATGATTATTTTATTTTCTCCTAAATGGAAAAAAGGTGTAATTCAATTTGGTAAATGGACAATGACAGAAGATATGGTCGCAAGTGTAAAAACAGGCAAAAGAAGTTTTAAAGAATATATCCATGAAATATATGAGAAGGGGCTTAAATTCTAATGACAAATATTGGTATATTTCCTAAAGAATTATGGATTTTTTTCATTGTTGCTTTAATATGTAGCTCAATCGGATTCAAAAGATTTATTTGGTTTATGACAGTAGGTTATGGATTAGCTAGTGCTGGCATAGGATTAGCGTTGTTTATTCTTTCTTTAATGAAAAACTTTAATGTATTATTTTTAATCCAAGCACTATTATTTATAATCTATGGTATTAGACTTGGTGGCTTTTTGTTAATTAGAGAAATGAAAAATGAAAACTATCGAAAAAAATTAAGTGAAGCAGGAGGAGATGTTCAACCACCATTACCTGTAGCTTTTATCATGTGGATCGTGATGGGAATGTTATACGTATGTCAATCATCTGCTCCAATTTATCGTTTATTAAATGGTGCAAGTAATAATCTCTTTTTAATTATTGGAATTATTGTTAGCTTAGTAGGTATAGTACTAGAAACATTAGCAGATAAACAAAAAAGTGCAGATAAATTAAAAAATCCAAATATGCCTTCTATGAATGGACTATATAAAATATGTAGATGTCCTAATTATTTTGGTGAAATGTTATTTTGGACAGGTTCTCTAATTTCTGCAATTGGTGCAGTATATGGTAAACAATGGATACTAGTTATAATTGGGTATGCTTTAATCATATGTATTATGATGTCTGGCGCAAAAAGAGTAGAAACTAGACATATTAAAAGCTATGGAGATAAACAAGAATATAATGATTATGCAGATCATACACCACTTATTATCCCACTCATTCCTTTCTATCATATGACAAGTAAAGAAAAAATTGCTAAGGAAGAAAAGAAGAAAAAATGATCAATCAATTATTAGAAATAATTCGTAATTTTTATGATTTGGTAGAAATAGATACAAATGCATACAAAAATGCAGAATTAAATGGTTTTCCACTTAAAATAAAAAGTTTTAATGCGATTAATTTAGGAAGTGTTTCTGTGTTATCTTCAAATTCTAATGTAATGAATTTAGATACACTAGTTATTAATCCGTTTAACAAAGATTTACATTTATTTTCTTATGATCGTATCAAAGCATTTCAAACGGATACTTTACTCATTGAGCTCTATGATACTTTACTTGATAAAAATATGAATCAAGAAGTAGATGCATCGCTAAATGAGATTAAGATGAAATACCAAGAAATAAATGAGTTAGAAAGTAAAACAAATTGGTATGATTCAATAAGATTAGACGCAAGTATCGCAAAAAAAGTAGACCAAAATAAATCGATTATCTTAGATGAATTATCGCTTGAATACTTAAAGGAGTATTTAACGATTTCTAAAAATTTAGATTATTGTAACGAAAAATTAAAAAAAGAAAAAGCGAAAGAATATACTGATGGATTATTAGAAAATGGTGGTCCTAGTACGGATGCCTTTATTCAAGCTAAAGGAAAAGAGTATACAGAAAAGCTATATAGAGAAGTATTATTTCGCGTATAGAAATTAAAAAACATCCCCCATGGGGCTTGTGAATAAGCTCTAGTTATGAGAAAAATATTTATATATTTTTGATTGAGGTGATGTTTTTTATTATGCATATGAAAAAGATAATTTCTATTATTTTTGGTTTAGCTCTTATTATGCCACTAATAGCTTGTGGTAATACTGAAACAACAAATAATAGAGATAAAAATAGTGTTGTTATCGCAATTGGATCAGAACCTGAAACACTTGACCCAACACAAGGATGGGGACATGGTAATTCCCCAATTGTTCAAAGTACATTAGTAAAATATACATCGGATTTAGATTTTGAAAATGACTTAGCTACAAGTTATTCATTGTCTTCTGATGGTTTAACTTGGACATTTACAATTCGTGATGATGTTAAATTTTCTGATGGTGAAAAATTAACTGCAGAAGATGTTGTGTTTACCCTTGAAACAGCGAAAAGTGCACAAGGTTCTGTAGATTTAACCTATATGGAAAGTGCTATAGCAAAAGATGATTATACAGTTGAGATTACATTATCTTCTCCAACATCTATTTTCTTAAATACACTTGCTTCTATTGGTATTGTACCAAAACACGCATATAGTGAAGATTATGGTAGAAATCCAATAGGATCAGGACCTTATAAACTTGTTGAATGGATACCACAAGAACAAATGATTTTTACTATAAATGAAGATTATTATGGTGAAAAGCCTAGCATCCAAAATGTAACAGTTGTCTTTATGTCAGAAGATGCTGCTCTTGCGGCGGTTCAAGCAGGAGAAGTAGATGTTGCTTATTCTACTGCAACCTTAGCTACTACGGTAGTAGATGGATATCATATTGAATCGATTACATCTGCAGATAATCGTGGAATTACTTTACCTGTTTTAGCTAATGTGGGTGAAACTACTGAAAGTGGGGCAGTAATAGGAAATAATGTTACTTGCAATAAAGAAATAAGACAAGCAATTGCTTATGCAATTGACCGTGAACAAATTGCTGATGTTGTATTAAATGGTTTTGGACGACCAGCATATTCTGAAAATGATGGTATGCCTTGGAATAATCCAGAAGTTCAAATTGAAACAGATGTTGATTATGCTAAAAAACTATTGTTTGATGCGGGATGGGTAGATTCAGATGGTGATGGTATTGTAGAAAAAAATGGATTAAAAGCAGAATTTAAGTGTGTTTATCCGACAGGAGATTCAGTACGTCAAGCTGTAGGTATGGCTGCAGCAGAGCAATTATTAGCTATAGGAATCAAAATGAATGTTGAAAGCATGAGTTGGGATGAAATTATGAAAGTGATGTTCTCTGAAGCAGTTGTTATGGGATGGGGATCAGCTAATCCTAACGAAACATATTATTTATATCGTTCTGAAGGCGCATTATTAGATGACTTTTATAATCCAGAAGGTTATAAGAGTGAAACAACTGATGAATATCTAAATAAGGCAATGACTGCTTTAACAGTTGTAGAAGCGAATTCTTATTGGCAAAAAGTACAATGGGATGGTAATACAGGGACAAGTATGAAAGGCGAATGCCCTTGGGTATGGATTGTAAACTTAGACCATGTTACTTATGTTCGTGATGGTTTATCTATTGGTAAACAACCAATACATGGCCATGGACATGGCTTACCTTTAATTCAAAATTTAAATCAATGGAAATGGGAAGATTAGCTTAATACATAACTTGTCACAAAAAGTATAGAAAGATAGGAATATAAGATGATTAAAAATATAAAAAGATTATTTCATATTTTTATAATGTATAGTTTAAGTATGATTTCATTATTGTTTGCAGTAAGTGGAATATCTTTTTTACTTGTAACATTATCTCCTATTGATCCAGTTCAGCAATATATATTGAATTTAGGTACTACAATTTCCATAGCTCAAAGATTAGAAATAGAAAATTATTGGGGAGTAAATAAACCTCCATTAGAAAGATATTTATCATGGTTAAGTGAAGTACTTCATGGTAATTTAGGTATCTCTACGATTTATCGTCGACCAGTTATCGATGTAATTCAAGAAAGATTTATTAATTCTTTTGCATTAATGCTATGTGCTTGGTTATTAGCTGGATTAATTGGTTTTGCCCTTGGTTGCGTTATGGGAATGTATAAAAATAAATGGCAAGATAAGGTACTAAAAAAACTATGTTATTTATTGAACTCAGTTCCTACATTTTGGATTGGTTTATTATTTTTGCTTATTTTCAGTGTATATCTTAAATGGTTTCCGATTGGATTTTCTTCTCCAGTTGGTGTGTTAAGTAAAGATGTTACAATTGGTCAAAAAATATATCATTTAATCTTACCTGCATTTACATTAAGCTTAACTTCATTTTCTAATATTGCATTACATACAAGAGAAAAACTAATTGATGTGATGAATAGCGAATATGTTCTTTTCGCTAAAGCAAGAGGTGAAAGTAATTTTTCTATTTTATGTAGACATGGTTTTAGAAATATATTAATTCCTGCACTAACATTACAATTTGCTTCATTTGCTGAATTATTTGGTGGTTCCGTTATGGCTGAAAATGTATTTAGTTATCCTGGACTTGGTAGTGCAGTTTCTAGTGCTGGTTTACAAGGTGATGTATCACTTTTACTAGGGATTACTTTATTTTCAACTTTATTTGTTTGTGTAGGTAATATGATTGCAAACCTTCTTTATGGCATTATTGATCCTAAAATAAAAGAGGTAAGAATATGAGTAGAATAAATCATCGAACAAAATTAGTATTACTAGTAATCGTTATGCTCATATTACTATTAGTGATATATATTTGTGGAAGAAGTATTCCAGATAGTGCTATAACAGGCAGTTTTTTTAATGCAAAACAACCACCAAGTTTAAAACATTTGTTTGGTACAGATGCTTTAGGCCGTGACTTATTTTTAAGAACGATAAAAGGTTTATCTGTAAGTATTACAATCGGTGCTATAGCTTCTATTATTAGTGCCTTTATTGCTATATTAGTTGGTATAGCTGCTTCTATTGGAAATAAAAAAATTGACGGTATAATCAATTGGATTATTGATTTAGTGATGGGAGTACCTCATACAATATTAATTATTTTAATTTCATTTGCTTTTGGTAGAGGAATGAAAGGTTTATTAATTGGTATTGCCGCAACACATTGGTGTAGCTTAGCAAGATTAATTGAAAGTGAAGTATTGAAATTACGTAATGAACAATATATAGCGGTATCAAGAAAATTAGGTAAATCAAATTTATGGATTTTGACTAATCATATGTTACCGCATTTAGTTCCGCAATTTATTGTTGGCCTTGTTTTAATGTTTCCTCATGCAATCTTACATGAAGCTTCTATATCATTTTTAGGATTTGGTTTATCTAGTGAACAAGCAGCTATTGGGATTATATTATCGGAAAGCATGCGATATTTATCCATAGGTATGTGGTGGCCAGCGGTTTTACCAGGTTTAACACTAGTACTTCTTGTATTGTTTATTGATAAAATTGGAGACTATTTACGCTTAATTTTAGATCCATATAGTGCACAAGAATAATGGAGGATATTTATGGAACAAAAAAGTACATCATTACTAGAAATACATAATTTATCTGTATCTTTTTCTATGTATGACCATGGATTAAAACAAAAAGAATTAAAAGTAATATCAGATTTACATTTAACGGTGAACCCAGGTGAAATAGTCGCAATTGCAGGATCTTCAGGATCAGGAAAAAGTTTACTTGCGTCTAGTATTTTAGGTATTCTACCTGATAATGCGACTGTAAAAGGGCATATACATTATAAAGGTGTAGAACTAACACCTAAATTACAAAAAGAATTAAGAGGAAAAGAAATTGCTTTAGTACCACAATCTGTTTCTTATTTAGACCCATTAATGAAAGTAGGAAAACAAGTAGAAGGAACTAGTAAAGGTAAATTAAAAGAGAAAAGGAAAAACATATTTAATCGTTTAAAATTACCTAATGATACGGTACAACTCTATCCTTTTCAACTTTCTGGGGGTATGGCTCGTAGAGTACTTGTTTCTACTGCCTTAATAACAGATGCAGAGCTTATTATTGCGGATGAACCTACACCAGGAATGAGTTTAGATCAAGCATTAATTGCTTTAAAGATGTTTCGTGAAATAGCTGATGAAGGTAAAGCAATAATCATTATTACACATGATATTGATTTAGCTATTGAATTTGCTGATAAAGTGGCAGTTTTTTATGCAGGTACTACAGTAGAAACAGCTTTAGCTTCTGATTTTAAAAAAGGTCCTGAAGCATTAAGACATCCTTATTCTAAGGCATTATGGAAAGCTCTTCCTCAAAATGATTTTGAACCAATACCTGGTTTTCAACCTTACGCGGGTAATTTACCAATAGGTTGTTTATTTGCGGATAGATGTCCATTAAAAAAGGATATTTGTGAAAAAGAACTTCCACCTATAAAAGAAGTAAGAGGTGGTGAAGTGAGGTGTTTTTATGGCTCTTGAAGCGAATAATTTATATTTTCGTTATGATGATAAACAACCTTGGATATTAGAAAATAAAAGCTTAAAGATTGAAAAGGGAGATAGAATTGTTATTATAGCACCTAGTGGATATGGAAAAACAACACTAGCAATGTTACTAGCTGGTTACTTAGAACCTCAAAAGGGCGAAGTTCTGTTAGATGGTCATTCAATACCTAAAAAAGGTATTTGTCCGGTTCAATTAATTTATCAACATCCTGAAAAAGCAATTAATCCAAGATGGAAACTAAAAAAGGTATTAGAAGAAAGTGGCATAATTGATGAAAAAGTGCTAGAAGCTTTTGGTATTGAAAAAGCATGGTTAAATCGTTATCCAAGAGAGCTTTCTGGTGGTGAATTACAACGATTTTGTGTTGCTAGAGCATTAATGAGCGGTGCAGATTATTTAATTTGTGATGAAATCAGTACAATGCTAGATGTTATTACACAAGCACAAATTTGGAATGTGATTTTAGATGAAGCAAATAGAAGAAACATGGGGTTAATCGTTGTTACTCATAATGAACATTTAGCAAAAAGAATAGCGACAAAAATTATTGATTTAACAAAATGATTTTATCGTAAAATATAGACATGAAAGATAATCGTCAAAAAGCATCAATATCTACTGTTATAAATGATATTAAGCCATATTTAAATAAAAATTTATTCTTTTCTTATTCTATGCGTGCAGAGAATATTCTTATTGTTAAACAAATTTTATTTAATCGATATAAAAATGTGAAAGTAATCGAAACAATAGAAAATCATAAAGCTGTTGTAAAAATATATGTTTATCATTTGTTTAGTAAAGATGTTAAAACAATAACG
>CAVAZS010000101.1:0-8123 GCA_963593385.1 Lachnospiraceae bacterium
GTTCTTGTAACTGTTCCTGTATAGTTACCCTTACCTTGTACAGTTACTGTAACTTTTCCAACATTTGTTACGTCTTCACTATAACTTACTGTGTAATCAATACCTTCAACTAATGCTGTTCCCTTTTTATCTTTCACTGTTGGAGCTTGTTTTTGTTTTGAACCATTGTATATAACATCTTTTAATGTACCTACTTCTACTCCATCATATGCAGAATCTTCAGGATTAATTGTTTGAGGATTAATTTTTAAGTATCCATCCGTCACTATAACTCTGATGTTTGAATAGATATCTGATGTTACTGTAAAGCTATCTACTGTTAGGCCCATTTTATATGTGTCAACATCTGTTCCAGAAGCTTTTGCTTCTACGCCTTCTTTTAGTGTTACTGTAATACCTTCAATTTCAGTTGCATCATAACCTTCTACTGTATGTAACTTTCCATCATATGTAACTGTAGCGTTTTTACCTGTAATTGTTACTGTTTGTTCTACAGGAATCTTTGTAATTGTTAATGTGCCCGTCTTATATTCAACTTTGTAGTTACCTTGAGTAGTAGCTCCACTAGGAGTAATTGTATATGTTCCTACAGCTTCACCTTTTTCTCTTCTTAATGTATAAGTTACTTTATAAGATTCTTTATCATCTCCAATTAAGCCATCTACTTTAGCAGTAAATATAGGATCACTTTCTCCATATATCTTAGATTTATCATCAGCTGTAACTGTTACTGTTGCAGGAGTAATTTGATAAGTTTTTGTCACAGTTCCTTTGTAGTTACTTTTTCCAGTAATTTCTACTGTAATTGTTCCTACATTTGTAAAGTCTGTAGTAACTTCACCATTTCTCTTATATTCAACTGTGTAATCAGTTCCAGCTGTTAATGCTGTATTATTATTGTCTTTAACTTCAGGAACAAACTTATGTACTGTCTTGTCATATGTAAAGTTACTTGGATCATTAATTGTTACTCCACCATATTCTGGATCTGGATTTTCCGGATCAGTTCCTGGATTAATTGTTTGTTGTGTAACTTCTAATGTACCGATAGAATCTGTTCCATGTTTGTAGTTACTTTCCTTAGCTGTTCCTTCAAAAGTTAATGTATAAGTATTCGTTGAACTGCCAACATCAGTTTGTTCACCAGTAATTGTAAATACTACTGTTTCACCTTCAACTAAACCATTTACTTGTCCTTGTGCTGTTAATGGGCTTCCATCATATACCTTACTACCTCTATTTGTTGTGACTGTATATTCTTTAGGATTAATTGTTAAGTATCCATCTGTAACTTCAACCTTAATATTAGAGTAGTTATCTGATGTTACTGTAAAGCTATCTTCTCTTAGACCCATATAATATGTGTCTGCATCAGTTCCAGTTACTGTTGTTACTAAACCTTCATTTGGTGTAACTGTAATACCTGTAATAGCACTTACATCATAGCCTTCAGCTGAATGTGAAGCTCCATCATATGTAACTGTAGCATTACAACCTGTAATTGTTACTGTTTGTTCATCATCGTTTGGAAGAATTTTTAATATTCCTTCAGTTGCTTTGATGTCATAGTTATATTGCTTGAATTTTCCATCAACTGCAGTGTATTGAATAACATTTTTTACTCCTACAATTTTGCCATTTTCTTTCTTTACATTTGTGATATGTCCAATCGCAACAACTTTACTTACTTCACCTTCTACAAAGCTTGTACCATCTAGATAAGTTACATCTGGTCTTGTTAATTCTTCACCATCATATTTCTTTTCAGCTGATTCTGATTTTAGTTTTACAACTCTCTTTGTAATTGTAAGAGTACCTATGTTTTCAGTAATTTCATAGTTATCTTCATTAAATTTATCTGTTTTTGTATATTCGATAGTATTAGGAATGCTTGTAACTTTTCCATCATTATCTAACGCAACATCAGTAATTGTTCCTGTTGCTGTTAGATTTGTTACTTCGCCTTCAACAAATCCATCTCCAGATACTGTTACAGTAGCTTTTGTTAATGGTGTTCCATCATATCCTTTACTATCTGTTGCTGAAGTTAATGTTACTGTTCTCTTATTAATCACTAAGCTTCCATCAGTAGTACTAGATACAATGTATTGATCAGTTGTATCAACTGTTCCTACTACATCATCTTCAAATTCTGCAGCATAAGTTCCAGCATTTGTTCCACTAGCACTTACTTCGATTCCTTCAAATACTACATCTTGTGGAGCTCCTGTATATCCAGAAACCGACTTAGCTGCACCATCATATGTATATGTAGCAGAATTTGCTGTTAATTCAACATTTCTGTAATAGTAGAAATTGATTACATTTGCACTTTCATCAGCGCTAACACTAATCGTTACATCTTCAGATGATACAGCTGTATAACCTTCTACTGTAATAGGACTAGCTGTTGCTTCTTCACCAACTTTATATGTATTTGGTAAAGTATAACTTTCTGCTACTTTTGTATCTGTATTATTCCAATAATAATTAACTGTCACTGTCTTTTCGTTATCAATAAATTTTGCATAGTATGTGAAAACTGTGTTTTCTTGCCAACCGTCTACTGGTGCACTTGGTGTAAATATAGCAGAATCACTTACTTTATTAGTATATTCAGCATCACTATACCAACCATCAAATACTTTTCCTGTACTAGCTGTAGCAGTTGAACCACTAGGAGTACCTGTTACAGGATTAAAGCTTTCTTTATCAAGTGAAACAGTTCCACCATTACCTGCAACATATTTGATAACAACATCAGCCATCTTAGCAAGTTTTACATAAACTGTAGCACCTTCTTTAACAATTGTTTCACCTGGGATCCAAGGTTGAGTCATTTCATAATCACTATAGTAACCAACAAGTTTATAACCATCAGGAACGCTTAAGTTTCTTGGTTCAATTGCAGTTGATCCACTGATATATGTTCTTGTATCAATTGTTCGACCATCTTTGGCATTTCCAGTTGTAATTCCATTATTACCATTCACATAATTAATTACACTTGTATTAAAACGTAAGTCTAAGTGGTAACGAACTGTTTGATCCTCGAATCCATAAGATGTTCTTCCATCATTTGGCCAATAGAATAATGCTGTATGTTGTGTACCCCAACCGAAATCTACATCACCAACTGCTTGTGTTAAATATTCAGGAATATGATTTCCTTTATTTTCAGCATATTCACCAATTAATGTTTGGGTGTTCATGTTAGATAATAAAGATTTTAATGTTTCCCAATCTTCCGGACTATTAATTAATGCTGCACCGCCAGTTTTAATATTACTCTTACCGTTTAGATAAGTAGCATTTAATTCGATTTCGCCTACAGGGAAATATCCATTAACATCTAAAGTAGATTTATCAATGCCTAATACTTCTAACGCTTCATCAGAATATCCGCTACCATTTACATAAACATAAACCTTAACTTTATCAGTAATTGGCTCATCGTCTTTTTCAACTGTAATTGTAAATTTATCATATTTTTGAGGGTAGCTATAACCATAATAATGATAAACAACTACTTTGCCTTCATTTTGACCAACTTGAATTTCTGCTTTATTTTCTTTTTGCCATAAAATTTCAGCATTTTCGTTATATGGATAATTGATAACCCAATTATGATTATTTGATTTTGACGTTCCAGTTAAAGTGATTGTCCCTCCAACTTTAACAGTATCTGATTCTGTTTTAGCTTCCATGATTTCTTCATCTTCTGATATTTCTTCAGTTTCAGCTTCAACTAAATCAGTTACTTCCACTGTAATATCTTTTGTGGATAATACTGTTTCTTCTTCATCTAATACTTCAGCATTAAAGTTATATGTACCATTTTCTTTTACATCAAATACATAAGATTTTCCATCTTCTGCTGTTAGTTCTTCATTTAGTGCATAGTTATTTGCATCTAAGTTTTCAACTAATTCATCATTATTAGAGAAATCTAAGTAAACTTCATCCTCTGTAGTTAATGTGATTGTTAGTGTAGCTGCTGTTTTATCTTCACTATAAGTAAGATCATAAGTAACTAGTTCACTATAATCTGTTTCAACTGTTTCTACTTCTTCATCATCTTCTAGTGTCATGATTTCTTCATCATGATTTTCTTCTTCAACTACTGTTTCTTCTGTAGGAACTTCTGTTGTTTCTGGTGTAGGAGTTACTTCTTCAGTAACAGGAGTAGTTGTAGGTTCTGCACTTTCTACAGGTGTTTCTGTAAGTTCCTCTGTTGGAGCAACTGTAGCTTCAGGTGTTACTACTGGTGTAGGCTCTGGAGTTACTTCAGGAGTAGCTTCCACTGTAGCTTCTGGAATAGATTCAACAACTGTCTCTTCTACAACTGGTGTAGCTTCAGGTGTGTAAGTCTCTTCATAAGTTTCTTCAACTACAGGTGCTTCTGTAGCTTCTGAAGTTACTTCTACAATTTCTTCAGTTTCTGTATTTTCCCCTTCTAAGTCTTCTGCAGAAATTGTTGAGAAATTAATGCAAGTTAACATCATTAATCCTGATAATGCAATTTTAGTTAACTTTGCTAACTCGTTTTCTAAAATGTTCTTTTTCTTTCTCATATTACTCATCTTCCTTTCTTTAAAATCTTATTCCCATCGATTGATATAGATTTTTCATTGATATTCCAATTAAGGTTTGTATCTTCATTGATTACTGCTGTAATCACATCCTCATGTTTTCCTGGTTCTAAAGCATCAATATCTTCATTTTTAAGAATAATTGCTGTACCATGAGTCACATTTACTTTGTTTGTTTCGATATGAATCTTTTCTTTTTTAGGATTTTTATATCCTAGACTTACTGTAAAGCTTCCATCATCGTTTCGATATGCACTATTTACTTGTAAGTTTACTTCCTCTCTCTTTTTGCTTAAGGAATATCCATATATACCTAGTACTCCAAAAGTTACTGCAAGAAGAGGAATATACATATTATCGCGTGATTTCTTTGCTGCTTTTTCTGGTGTTTCTTCATCTACAATTGTCGTTGTATCACCTTGATCACTATTATCATCTTCGGCATACACTTTCATTGGTAGAATTAAACAGCACAAGAGTAGCAACACTATACTTAGTTTTTTCACATTTCTCTCTCCTTCCTTTAATTTAATTTCATTATAGAAAGCACTGGTTATATTTCGGTTATATAGGAATAAAATTTTTAAATCTTAATAATTAATCATCTACTCACTTTCACTTTATTTTTTAGTCACTATAGTTTCTAATCTTATGTTATGAATTTATATTATAATTTACAATATGTTTTTACAAAATGACTTGTTATATAAAATAAATAACTTGCAACAAATTTTTAAGATTTAACAAAAAATGCAAACTAGATTTGTTCTAGAATGCATCTTTTCTTTTATTTGTAAATTTCTCGCCTATGTCCAATCGATAGGGCGAAGATTATAAGTTCATCATCTTTAATTTCACAGATTAATCGATAATCACCAATGCGATACCTCCACAATCCTGACATATTCCCCACCAATGCTTTCCCATGAATTCTTGGGTTTTCGCATCCAATAAAATTTTTTTCTATCCAGGCTTTAACTAAAACTTGTGTATATTTATCTAATTTGCTAAATTCTTTACTAAATTTTTTTGTTGCTTTAATGGAATATGTCATAAACCAACTTCTTCCCACACTTTTTCAATTGGCTGAGGTTCTTCTCCTGTTTCTTGCATTTCTTTTAAAATACTCTCAGCTAATGCAATATCATACTCATCCTCAATTTTTTCAAAAAATGCTCTTTTTATTGCTTCACCTACCGAGCATGAGTTTAGTTTTGCATAACTCTCTGCCAATTTTTTTTCATCTTCTGTCATTCTAATTGAAAAAGTCATATTTAATACCTCCCACCATTATTGTAGCACAATGTATTACATAAAAGTATAGTTTCTCCTATCTTAATGCATTTTGTATGTCTTTAGAAAAGGGATTTGCTGTCATTGCGGCATTATTGAAATACCCTTGATCATCTATTTCGGTAATTTCATCAAAAAAAGTATCCACAAGTTCATCATTCAAATCAATTCAACCTTCTCAAAATGGATGAACGTATGTACTTAAAAGGCCTTCATTTTCAATATAAAGTTGACGCATAAAATTAGATTTATGCTTAATTATACTATTCCATGCATCTTTATTATCCGCATGTATTATTTCTTCTATCAAAGCATTTTCTTTATCTAGATTACTTTTATATTGGTCATAAAATTGTTTTAAAGAATCTTTTGTAATCATGATGTAACACTTTGCACATAAGTATACCATTCTAAAAGGAAGTTATCCCACTTGAGATAACTTCAATTTTCTATTTTTCAAGATAATATCTTGTACCACCTTGATCAGTATCATATGTCCAAGTAATAGAATCTACTACTTTATCTTTTTCTGTATCATATACAACAAAGCTAATACCAGGTCGATCATTTGTATATTCAATATTATCTACTAAGATATCACTATATGTTTCATCTTGATTACTAGACATATATACATAATGACCGTTCACACTACTTTCTAAATATTGTGCTTCACTATCTGATACATTAGAATCTACTAACTTACCATTTTGATATACACCTGTCATATAAGAAGATAGTTGTTTGAAACCTAGTTTCTTTAGGCCACCAACATAATCTGCATACTTTGTTTCATCTAGATAACTACTAGTAATAAACACGGTATATTTATCATCTTGTATTGCGTCTATATAGCTATCAAAATCAGTAATATTCATTAGATATGAATCACCATCCGCATAAATTAAGTTCCATTTATCTAATGTTGTAGCTTGTACTGATTCTAAACCATGAACTGTAGCATAATATTGATTTACCCATAACAAGCGATATGCTGAGATATCTCCTAAGCCATACCAAGGATTATAAGATGTTTCAAATTCACTATTTAATGTATAGATAACTGGATTTAAATTACCAACACTCTTTTCTTTAGCAACATATGCTTCACGCTTTTGGTATTGATAACGTGTATAGAATAAATCAGGCAATGTTCTTAGATAGTTAAATGAAGTAAATAATACTAAGCTAGCTAATAATACATTTACGTATAGCTTTATATTCTTTTCATTACATACTAAGTAAATTGGAATACATGTACCAATAATAATGAGTGTAGTAGCCCCAAACATAGAACGATCAAATAATACAGGTACAGGTGATAAAACAATTGCAAATACTGCAGCTATTCCACATAATGCATAAAATACAGAATAAGTAATTTCTTCTTTTTTCTTTTTATAAGTAATCGCTATAGCAATACCTATCACTAGTAGTACAAATAAAACAATTTGTCCTTTTTCTAGTACATCTAAGAAGCCATTAAAATCATGAATCAAATCATACATCTTACCATTAGTACTAACAAAGTCTTGTGCTCTTACTTTATTACCTGGTGCTAAGACCATAACTAAGAAGCCAACAATACTTCCTACTAGTCCTGTAACCATCCATGATTGTATCTTTTCTTTCTCATATAACTTATAAGCAAGAATAAATAGAATCATTAAAATTAATGCACCACCAGTATTTTCATTTGTCCATCCTGCAACAATCCCACCTAGTACCATAAGTACAACATTATGTTTACTTTCAGGTGATAAACGATATGGTAGTAAGAAATGTAATACAATTGTTGTTGTCCACAAGTAGTTACAAGATCCTGTTTCCCATAAAACGGTTTGTCCAAATAGTGGTACACATAAAAATACAAGTAAACAAATAATAATATATAAGATTACATGTTTCTTCTCTTTGTCTTTTGTAACATGCAAGTAAATTAAATATGTAAAATAAACAAAGCATAAAGAATTACATATATCAAAAATAATCTTAGGCATTGCTAAAAAGATTCTTGCGATGATATGAGCAACACTTCTGCCAGTCCAAGTCATATATTGAACATATTCTCTTTTAAATATATCAATTAACCCAGAACTAATTTGATATCCTAAATCATCCGATGTTGTTACAACTAATAAATTTAATATAAGAATGAGAATAAATTCTACTAGCATGACAACATTCATGGGTTTAGATAAATACTTTTTAATCTTCTGTTGCATTTGATTCTCCTAA
>CAVAZS010000102.1:0-7906 GCA_963593385.1 Lachnospiraceae bacterium
GATTGAGTTATTTTCATGTAAAATAGATGAGTAGGAGAAAAATAATGAATACAATAAAAGAACTAGTATTAAATTCAATCAATAAAGATTACACAGCATTATCTTATGCAATATCTATTCATAATGAAGTTGTTTTGAGTGATGCGGTTGGTGTAATAGATAAGAAGACAAAAGAAATAATTACAGAAAAGGCTACATTTAATGTTGCATCAATTTCCAAGATGTATGTAACTGTCGCAATTATGCAACTAGTTGAACAAGGAAAAATCAAATTGGATGACTATGTATATCAAATCTTACCTAGATTTTATATGCCTGATGAACGATATAAAAAAATAACAGTCGCAATGTGTTTGAATCATACTTCAGGTTTACCTGGAACAGAATGGAAACATTTTGCCACAAAAGAAATAGATGGTGTGAACTATTATGATGAAGTCTATCATTATTTTTCTGTGAATAAATTAAAGAGTGAACCAGGAGAATATTCAGTTTATTGTAATGATGGTTTTACTATTGCAGAACTAATTGTTAGTGAAGTGAGTGGTATGACTTATGAGGATTATATTTATCAGTATATAACTAATCCTATTGGTGCTGAATCTACTAGACTTTCAGGAAATTTAAATGCAGATTATCCTCTTGTGACTGAAGGAGATAAACCTCATGAAAAGTTATTAGTAAGAGGCGCAGGTGGTATTACGACATGTATGCTAGACTTATTAAAATTTGGGACATTATTTTTAAATAAAAATAATGTAATTAGTGAATCGTCAAAAGAATTTATGGCACAAAAATGGGGTAAATCATTCTTGAAAGAAGATACTCGCTCAGAAGATTTTGGTTTAGGTTGGGATACAGTATGTTTAGAAGTACCTCACTATGATTTAGGAAGTAATGTATGTGTAAAAGGAGGAAACAGCCTCTATTTCTATTCTCGTTTAATTATTATTCCTAAATATGATGCAGTATTAGCAATTTCTGCTACACATGATACAAAAATAGATGTACAAGATTTGATTCTACATATTTTTGCAAATTATATGTTAGAAAAAGGAATCAATATTACAGATTATCAAGTTCCAATTGATACTAGTTTTGCTGGTGTATATGGTTCACCATTTGAAGTATCAAAAGTATCTTTAAATGGCTATACAATGTTCTTACATAGTTTAGATGAAACAAAGCATTGGACATTAGTGGATAAAGCGGAATATATAAATGGTTATACAAATCAAACAAATGATATTTATTCTTTTGTTAAAAATGGTCATGATACATATCTCATGAAAAAGAGCCAAGGTAAAAATGTTCCACAATCCATGAAAATAGAAAATCACAAACCATTAAATGAAGTATGGAAGAAACGTATTGGTAAAACATATATTGTATGTGAGGCAACACCATATGACATTGTTGTAGGACAAATGTTAATGGCAATTACAATAGAAGAAGTTGAAGGTGTAGAAGGTGCAATAGCACTACTCGCTCACTATAGAAAAGGTGGATTCTCTGAAAATGGTATGAGACAAATTCTTATTCCAACTACAGACAATATTGCGGATAGCATTTTAAGGACACCAAGTAATGGATCTAGAGATTTGATTCATGCAATATTTGAAATCAAAGATGAAAAAGAATATTTAGAAGCTGCTTCTTATCGTTATATTGATTCAGAATGTTTAGAAGAATATAACAATCAAACATTTAATAGTGATTATATAAATCTAGTATATAAATTTGATAAGTTAGAAGAAATGATTGAAATTAAAGATAATCATAGAGTTCTAGTATTAAATCAAGAATTTAATTTATATTGGGATAGTTTAGATGAAAAGGAATATAAACCATTAAATTCTAATGGTTATGTGGTATTAATATGAATAAAGAACAAGTAGTAGAAATTATGAAAAATAATGATAGCTATAAAAATGGCTATCTAAATTGTCCAGGTGATTTATCCTTGAAAGCGAAAAAGTTATGTTACGAATATAACAATACTTCACCAGAAGAAAATGATAAAAGAATATCGATATTAAAAGAATTGTTCGGTACATGTCATGATATGACTTGTATTGAACCATCATTTCATTGTGATTATGGTTTCAATATTCATACACATGGTTTTGTATTATTAAATTACAATTGTGTAATTCTAGATACTTCACCAGTTCATATTGGTGGTGGTACATTTATCGCACCTAATGTAACTATAGCTTGTTCAGGACATGCGATTCATCCTAATCAAAGAAAAAATGGTATAGGAACTTCAGCTTCAATTACCATCAAAGATAACGTGTGGATTGGTGCTAATTCGGTGATATGTGGTGGTGTAACAATAGGTGAAGGCTCTGTAATTGGTGCAGGAAGCGTTGTGAATAAGGATATACCAGACCATGTCGTAGCGGCTGGAGTGCCATGTAAAGTAATCAGACAAATAACAGATGATGATATTATTTTAGAAAAAGATATATTGTTTTAATTCAAAAAACCAGTTTGATGGTAAATCTTACTGTTTTTTTTGATAGTGTGAATGAAAATTATTCTATAGTTTGAAATTCTGTTTTGACTGACGCTGAAATACCTTCAACCCATTCATCTAAAAAATAATCATTTCTTTTTGGATAATCTTTTATTAAATTGTATCCTCGTTTGATTTCGATTTCTTCTGAAAAAGAAATGGAATCTTTTTCAAAATAGATATCTCTATTTTCTAAATTGAAGATTATTGATCTTGTAACCCATAAGGTATAACAGGTATCATTTATTTTTACTGATTGAAGTTCGTTCACTAAAGTGATTTTATTTATTACCTCATTAACAGGTGTATCTATTTGTTTTATATTTGAAAAATAAGAATAAATCTCTTTGTCTTTAACTTCAAAAATATTCCATACTGCAATGTCATCTTTTGTATTGAAATATTGAGTGTATTCTTGCTCGTTAACGATTTTATATATTTTGTTATCAATATATAAACCTACAATTGCTGTGACAGTATTTGTATATATAAAGGGATCACATCTGTATTTAATGAATTTATGTCCAATCATATTTTTGAAAATATTGGAATTTAATCTCATATCATTTGTATTGTTCATTTTTTATCCTTTTAATAACATTATAATTTAAAACAAAAATACATATGTTATAAAAAATACTGATTATGATATTATCAATAGTGTATTTTTGTATTACATATACAAATTAAGAAAAATAAGAAAGGAGAAATACATATTTCCTTTATAATTCAATTTGAATTTATTGTGTAGTATTGTAGTTTAATTTATGAATAAATATCCAGTTGTAGTCATAACAGAAGAAGGTAAATCTTGGTTAGATAAAGGTCAAAGATGGATGTATCGGAACAACTTAGCGAAAGAAGTTACAGGTTGTAAAACAGGGGATGTAGTTCAAATACAATCTGTTCAAGGTGAGTATTTAGCTACAGGTTTTTATCATGAAACAAGTCATATTGTTGTTCGTATACTTTCGCAAAATGAAGAGGAAGTAATTGATGAAGCATTCTTTGCTAAAAAGATTAAAGATGCATTAGATTATCGTTTTGTTGTAGAAAAAGATAATTTAGATAATTGTCGTTTAATTTTTGGTGATGCAGATTTATTACCTGGTTTAACAGTAGATAAATATAATGATGTTTTAGTAACACAAATCACTACGTATGCATTAGAACAAAGAAAAGATTTAATTTATCAATTATTAATTGATGTACTAAAAGAGAATCATCAAACTGTAAATTATATTTATGAAAGAAATGATGTTAAAGCTAGAACAAAAGAAGGTCTAGATTTATATAAAGGGTTCTATAAGAATGAAGGTAAAACAGATTTAGTGATATCTGAAAATGATTTATTACTTAATGTAGATATTCAAAATGGTCAAAAAACAGGATATTTCTTAGACCAAAAAACAAATCGTTTACTTGTTAGAAACATGGCTAAAGGATTACGAGTATTAGATTGTTTTACACATACTGGTGGTTTTGCGTTAAATGCGGCAAAAGGAGAAGCTAAGTCTGTTACAGCAGTTGATGTATCAAATATTGCGTTAACAGAAGCTAAGAAAAATGCTGATTTAAATCATTTTACAAATGTAGATTTTGTTCAAGCAGATGTATTTGAATATTTAGATGAAATAGATCAAGGTCAATTTGACTTGATTATATTAGACCCACCAGCTTTTACAAAAAGTAAGAGTACAGTAAAACAAGCATATTATGGTTATAAGAGAATCAATCTACAAGCTATGCAAAAATTAAATCATGGTGGATATCTTGCGACATGTTCTTGTAGTAGATATATGGAAACAACACTATTTGAACAAATGCTAAAAGAAGCGTCAAAAGAAGCTCATGTACTATTAAAACAAGTTTCTGTTACCCAACAAAATCATGATCATCCTATATTATGGTCAATGGAAGAAACTTCTTATTTAAAATTCTTTATTTTCCAAATCATCAAAGAGTATTAATTTATGAGTGAAAGAGATATTACAACAATTATTAATCATGCGGATGAAGTAAGTTTACAAGAAAAATTAAAAGTGGTTTGGAAACTAAGTACACCAAGTATATTGGCTCAAATATCAGAAATTATGATGGAGTATATAGATGCGGCAATGGTTGGTGTTCTTGGTGCTACTGCTAGTGCCTCAATTGGTTTAGTATCTTCTAGTACATGGCTTGTTGGTGGGATAGTTTTATCTTTATCTAATGGTTTTTCGGTACAAGTAGCTCATGCGGTTGGTGCCAAAAATGCGAAATTATCATCAAAGATCTTCAAAAAGAGTTTAATGCCTTCACTTATAATTTCTTGTGTAATAGGCTTAATATCCTTTATTTGTGGTTTTTATTTACCAAAATGGTTAGGAGCAGATGCTAGTTTATATCAAGAATCTACAGCTTATTTCACTGTCTTTAGTTTATTTCTTCCTGCAAGAATGATGAATTATATTTGTTTATCAATGTTACGTTGTACAGGAAATATGAAAACACCAAGTATTTTAAGTACATTAATGTGTATCTTTGATGTGATATTTAATTATTTCTTTATCTTTCCATATACTAATATTTCTTTATTTGGATTTAATTTAACAATTCCTGGAATGAATTTAGGGGTATTAGGTGCTCAACTAGGTACTTCTCTTGCAGTAGTTGTATGTATGATTCTTGCTTTTATAGAATGTAAAAAATCAATGTACTTAGAGTTAAGAAAAGAAGATAGTTATTTACCTGAAAAAGAAATCATGCAGGAAGCATTAAGAATTGGTGGCCCAATGAGTATTCAGCAAGTTACATTATCATTAGCACAAGTTGTTTCTACTAGAATTGTTGCGCCTCTTGGTACGATTGCTATTGCTGCTAATTCTTTTGCAGTAACTGCTGAATCTATTTGTTATATGCCAGGCTATGGTATTTCTAGTGCTGCTACAACAATGGTTGGACAAGCATATGGTGCAAAACAAAAAAGAAGTGCAAAAAGTTTTGCATGGTTAAGTGTAATAACAGGCATGGTAGTGATGGGATTAATGGCATTATTAATGTACTTTATCTCACCAACAATATTTTCTTTCCTTACACCAATAAAAGAAATTCAAGAACTAGGTGTAAATGTATTAAGAATTGAGCTATTCGCTGAACCTCTATTTGGCGCATCTATCGTATGCTCTGGTGCATTATGTGGTGCTGGAGATACATTTGTTCCTGCATTATTAAATTTAATTAGTATTTGGGGAATTCGAATTCCAGTTTCTTATTTCTTATGTCAAAAGATAGGATTATATGGTGCTTGGATTGCAATGTGTGTTGAACTATGCATTAGAGGAATATTATTTTTAATTCGTTTATATCGTGGAAATTGGATGAAAAAAATGGAAGCTAGTGAAGTATAATAATTAAAGAAGTAAAAATAATGTTTTTTGAAAGGAGATAATCATAATGGATATTAAAAAACAATATTTTGAACTAGCAAAAGAAGGAATTGAAAATGCATACAATGTAAACAAAGACGCAATGAAAGAAATTTCTAAATGTATTTGTGATTGTATGTTAAATCATGGTGTTGTGCAATTATTTGGTGTAAACCATGGCGATGAAGTTGTTAATGAACTATTTTTTAGAGCAGGAGGTCTAGCTCCATATCATGGTTTGAAACCTATGGATTTAGCTTTTAACGGTTTAATTAGTAGAGATATAGTGGATAATGGGGAAATATATTCTACTACTAAATATATTGATGATTTATTAGCTTTATATAAATTAGATGATCGTGATATGTATTTTATCACTAGTTTTTATGGTAATGAGCCTATGGCAGTAGAACTAGCAAAAAGAGCTCATGAAAAAGGACAAAAAGTAGTAGGCCTAGTGAACAAAGCTTCTTATGAAAAGTCTTGCGTTAAGCATGATAGTGGTAAAAAACTATTAGATTATTGTGATTATTCTTTAGATATGTGTGCTAAAGAAGTAGATAGTGCATTAGAAGTTGGTGGAAATCCTGTTGGACAATTAAGCTCAATCTATGCAAATGTTATAGCACAAATGTTAACAGCTGATATCTATGCTGAATTTGTAAATAGAAATATTGAAGCACCAGTTCTTTTATCCGCAAATATAGCAGGAGCTGATGTACATAACAATGCCTTAACAGATCAATATAATGGGAGGGTAAGATAATGATAGACGCAAAAGTTTTTGAAACAAGTGTTATTGAATTATTAGATACATTATATGATACGCAAAAAGATAACATGGAAAAAATGGCTGAAACTATGGCTGAATGCATTATGCAAGGTGGTGTTATCCATGTATTTGGATCAGGGCATTCTGTAGGAATGGGTATTGATATCAAAAATAGACTTGGATCACTTGTACCTATTCATATCATGGAAACAAATGACTTTGTCTTAAGAGGTGGCGTATCTATTGAAGAATTCAAAGATAAAACAAATATATTTGAAAGACGTCCAGATGTTGCAGAAAGACTATATAACTTATATAACATCAAAAAAGAAGATGTATTCATTGTTATTTCTAACTCAGGAATTAATGGACTAGTTATAGATATTGCAAGTCTTGCTAAAAAGAATGGTCATAAAGTAATCATTATTACAAGCATGAAACATACACTGGCTGAAAATAGTCGTCATCCTAGTGGTAAAAAACTATATGAATTCGGTGATATCGTCATTGATAACTGTGGTCCTCATGGTGATGCCTTATTAGAAACAAATGGTGTTGCAAAATTGACAGCAGTTTCTTCTATTAGTAATGATATGATTGCTCAAGCTGTAGCAGTTAGAATCATTGAAATTTTACATGAAAAAGGATATGAATTACCAATACTTACAGAAGATTCTAAGCATAATGAAGAATTATTAGAAAAATATAAAGGAAGAGCATAAAAATAACGTGCGTATAGAGCAACTTTATTAATTGCTGGAATGATAATAGCTTTTTAGAGATGATATTGTAGTATCATCTCTCTTTTAAATACATATTAATTTTCATCAATTTGAACAAGTTTTATTGATTGAAACTCACTAAGTGTGGGAAAATTCTATTAACGAATGTGATAGGTTTTAAACATAAAATTGATTTTGAATAGTGTAGGTTAAATGCATATATTTGACATTTACAATTTTAAAAACAGTTTAAATTCAGCACCAAGGAGAATTGAAATGAAAATATGTTTTTTAGATAGAGATGGAACGATTATTAAAGACTATGAGGATAGTGAATGGAAATTTAAAGAATTTCCGGAATTTATTGATGGGACTTTTGAAAGTCTTAGATTACTTTCCAAAATGGGATATAAATTTATTATAATTACAAATCAACATATAATTGGAGAAGGTATTATCACATTAGAAAATTATAAAAATTTTC
>CAVAZS010000103.1:0-7817 GCA_963593385.1 Lachnospiraceae bacterium
AACTGTAAGCGCTTTATATTTATGCTAGGAGGCATTTTATATGCGAATTAGTACAAGTAAAAAGAGAATTACACCAGAAGGTAAGTTCTTACCATGTTACTTATGTGGTCATGCTATACGTACTGGTATTGGTAAAGGTGTTGCGGATGAACTATATACCGAGGCGATGGTATTAAAAGTAGACCATCAAACATTAATCTTTGTATCATTTGATCTTATTGGAATGGATAAAGAAGTAAATGATGAATTACGTACAGAATTAAGTGAGAAATATGATGTTCCATATGAAAATATAAACATTGGATTTGTTCATACACATTCTGCACCAGAATATAGTCGTACAGGTATATTTGGTAGAGTATCTAGGGCAATACCAGGATATATGGATTATGTTGTAGAACAAATAAAAGCTGCAGTAGATGAATGTATGCAAAGTGAATTTAAAGAAGTAAAAGCATACTACAAAGATACTGTAGTGAATGGATATTACAGTAATCGTAATGGATTAGATAAAGTGGGAGATAATCATATAACACTTGTTACATTTGAAGAGGAAGATAATGTTGTTGGTGGCTTCTTGAATTTTACATGTCATTCTACAGTATTAGGACCACAGAATTATTTTGTTAGTAGTGATTTAGCTGGTTACTTAAATCGTGAATTTCAGGTACGTTATGGTGTAGCTCCTATTACCATGATTGGGGCTGCAGGAGATATGAGTAATCGTCAATTAAGACAAGGAAATGACTATGCAGAGTTAAAACGTGTTGGTGAAGGGATTATGGCACAAATTGATGCGAACCCTCAACATGATGAATTACATATTGAACACTTAACAGTTCAAAAAGTAGATTACTACAAAGAATATAAGTTAGATGTTGAAAAGAAGAAAGCACAGATTGCGGTAATCAAAGAAAGACTTGCGAATGCGAAAACATTTGATGAAACAAAAGTATATACAAGTGCTTTAGCAGGTGCTGAAGGATCATTAAAACATACTGAAGGAACAATGGATTGTAAGAGTGTTTTATATAAACTAGATGACTTATATATTTGTACTATTCCAGCAGAATTATTTAGCTGTTTTGGTTTAGAAATTAAGAAAGAAATGAATGTTAAATGTCCTATTGTTTGGGGATATTCTAACTATAGTGTTGGATATCTAGCAGATAAAGCAGAATATGGTTCATCTTTTGAAACAGCTGCTAGTGAAATACCAGAAGGAACAACAGAAGAAATCGTAGGACAAATTATAGATACAATACATAAGATTTAAACGAAGTGTGGTAAAATTTTTCCAATATAGGTGATGATATGAGAGATAGCCATTTAACTTCAACACAAATACATATTCTTAATGATTTACTGAATTCTAAAGATCCAATTAGTTCACAATTTTTAGCAAATGGACTAGGTGTATCGAGTAAGACAATTCGTAAATGTATTGATGAAATGCAAAACTTGTTAAGTCAAAATGGTGCAGTAATTGATATTAAACCAGGAAGTGGCTATAAATTAATCATTCAGGATGAAGAATCTTTTGATGAATTTAAGCAAGTAGAACAAATTGGTAAAAAGAATCGTAAATCTTTTCCTATACACTTAGATCGTGCACATTTAGTTGTACGTTACTTATTAACACATAGAGAAAGAATTAGTATTGAAGACTTATGTGATCTTCTCTATATCAATCGTACTAGTGCAAAAAAGATATTATCTAAAGCTAGAGAAATACTTGCATTATTTGATTTAAAAGCAGTGTTTCAAAGTAAAAAAGGTATTGTTGTAGTAGGACAAGAGAAAGATATTCGCTTATGTTTAGTTTATGAATATTCATACTTTATGACTTCTTATCATTTTCATGGACAAGAAGAATATAAAGATATGATTGGTATCAATGATCCTTACTTAAATGAAGTAGAAGATTTGATTATTACATTACAGAATAACTTTGAAGAATATAACTTATCTTCTTATAGTGTGATGTATATCGCTAGACTCATCATTGTGTCAAAGAATAGAAATATGATGGAACACAAAGTAGAACTAGATGATGAATGTGCACAACATTACTGCAAGAGAAATACATACTTTGTTGCTAAGATGATTCTTAAAGAATGTGAGAAATTATATGATATTTCTTTCTCATGCTACGATTGTATCTTAATCGCAATGAGTATTGTGGCATTACGTGTAACATTAAAAGAACCAGAAGCGTATCGTTATGGATACTTTGCACATAAAGATTTAGCGTTAGATATCGTACAAGAAATAAGTCGCTTAAATTTGTTCCCTGCAAGTAAACAAGATATACAACTCATAGAAGATTTATCTTATTCTATTGAAGGTTTATTAGAAAGATATAAGTATCATATCTTAACAAGTCAATTTAGATTAATCGGTTATCCGTATTATTCACAAATGTCATATAAGATGGCAATGCAGATGGCTTCATATTTAAAAAAGACAGTAGGGATTAAGTTAATACCAGAAGATGTGATTAGACTAATGATCATTGTTCATCCGTTATTTGGAAGATATCCATTTGTCTTTGATAAATATAATGCATGTATTATTTCTGGTGTAGATAAGACAGAAGCGAAAGGTTTAAGAGAAAGATTATTAAGAAACTTTGGTACATATATAAGAGATATAGATTTAATTGAAAGATATGAAGTAAAGCGTACAGATATGTCTAAATATCGTGTTGTTTTCTCTTCTTGTCCAAAAGAATTATTAACGATTCCTGATGACATGATTTATATCAATATATCGATATTCTTTGATGAATTAGAGAAAGAAAGATTACGTGGCATACTAATGCGTTTAGCTACATATGATACACAAGTATTTGGTTTTAAAGAACATACAAGAATCTTTACAGATCTTAAAGCACATAACAAAGAAGAATGTTTTGATGTGATTTCTTCAATCATGAAAAAAGAATGCCACGCAGATGATAAATTACTTTCTGATTTAAAAGAATGTGAAGATATTATTCCTACAGTCGCAAGTGACAATGTTGTGATATTAACAGGACTAGAGAGTCACACAGATGACATACAAATTAATATCTTTGTGTTAGATAAACCTGTATCTTGGACACAAAGTTCTAAAACAAAAATTATTGTTTATTGGGATAGAGGAAGACATCCAGAAGAATCACGTAATTTTGAGGATGAATATGTCCCACATGTTATAGATCGATTCTTTCATCATTCAGAATATGTAGATGATTTCTTAAAGAATCCTACATTAGAAGTATTTGATGAAATCGTACAAATTATAGATGGTCAAGTCATGACCAATGGAGCAAGTTTCCAATAAATAGAAGGAGAAAAGAAAATGAGAAAAGTATTATTAATTAGTCATGGTGAATTAGCTAAAGGTGCATTAAATACATTACATATTTTTACAAGTGAATTAGATAACTATACAGCTATTTCTGCTTATACAGAAGGTTGTGATAGCCCACAAGCGGATATTGAAAAATTCTTTGAAGAAGCTAAGGATGATCAAGTTGTTTGTTTCTCGGATATTTCATTTGGTAGTGTAAACCAACTACTTATGCCTTATTTATCTAGAGAAAATACATATATCTTTACGGGATTCAATTTACCAATGTTATTACAATTTACAGCACTAGGAGAAGATGCGTCTATTGATGACTTTAGAGCGTTAGTAGAGGCAGGACAAACGGGTGTAATGTTCATGAATGATTTTGATTTTGGTACAGTTAGCGACGAAGATGAATAAGAGTAAGAGTCCCTTTTAGGGACTTTTCTATTAGGGAGGATATATGATCAAATATTTTGTAAGTGATCTAGATGGAACTTTACTACAAGGTAGATGTGGTATAAAGCAAGGGGATAAAGATGCGATACATAGAAATGTAGAAAAAGGAATGCACTTGTGGGTTGCGACAGGTAGAGGATGGGATTCATATGAAACACTTAAAAGATGTGAAATCTATCCTGAAGAAATGGTATGTAGTTCTGGTGCAGTTTTATGTGATCAACATAAGAATGTTCGCTATATCAGTGTCATTAGTAATGAAGACGCTAAACATTTGTTTGATTTACTAAAAAATGAATTTAAAGAATTAGATTTCTCATTAGATATCAATAGCGATGTATATCGTTTTGCGTCTTTAGATAGTGGAAATATGTTAAGACATTTAAGTGATTTTCCTACACAAGGTATACAACCAGTGGAAACATTCTTTGATTATCCTGATTTAAAACTGATGCGTTTATTTTGTGCAAGTTATAGTAATGAATATTGTGCCGAAGTAAAGAAAAAAGTAGAAACAGAGTTTGATGGTCGCTTAAAAGCATTAAAGACAGATACAAACTGTATTGATATTATCCCTAGTGATTGTGGTAAGTGGCATGGGGTAAAAACGTTATTAGAAGAACATGGTATTGATCCAAAAGATGTAGCTTCTATAGGTGATCAAGATACAGATATTGAAATGATACAAAATTGTGGAGTTGGATTTGCGATGCGTAAAGCAGACAAACATGTACAAGACTCTGCAGATTATGTAGTTGATTCAGTTGAAGAAGCGTTACATATATTAGAAACAAAAGATATTGACTTAAAGTGAACATTAAGGTTTATAACTAATACTGAGGTAAATTATGGCAAAAAATAACTCTGTATCTTTAATGACTGAAGGAAATATCAAAAGATTAATACTTACTTATGCTGGACCAATATTTATCGGTCAACTATTTCAACAACTTTATAACACTGCAGATGCGATGATTGTTGGAAACTTTGTTGGACAAAATGCATTAGCTGCAGTAACGAGTGTTGGCTCATTAAGCTACTTATTTGTTGGCTTTTTTACAGGATTTGCGACAGGTGCGAGTGTAATTATTGCACGGGAAATTGGTGCAGGGAATGATGAAAATACACATAAAGCAATTCATACAACAGTAGCTCTAGGTATAGTTTTAAGTATATTAATGACGGTAATTGGTGTAGGACTAGCTAGTACATTATTAAGAATGATGGATACGCCTAGTGAAGTATATCCACTAGCAGTAACGTATCTTCGTATATATTTTATGGGTAGTACGCCACTAGTTATGTATAACATGTTAGTTGGTATATTAAGAGCAGGTGGAGATTCTAAGCATCCATTGTATTATCTAATTATTAGTTCTTTACTCAATATCGTATTAGATATTATTCTTATCCGATTCTTTAATATGGGAGTAGCTGGTGCTGCTATAGCGACAGTATTCTCAGAACTAATCAGTATGTTACTATGCATGGCTCAACTCATGAAAGAAGAAGGTGTACTACATTTGTCATGGGCTAAAGTTAGATTTGATAAAGAAAATCTAAAAGAGATTATCGAATATGGTTTACCTACAGGCTTACAAGGATGTGTAATTGATATTGCGAATGTATTAATTCAATCTTATATCAATTCTTTTGGTGCAGCAGCTGTAGCAGGTGTTGGCGCATTCTCTAAGGTAGATGGATTTGTATTCTTACCGGTTACTTCTTTCTCTATGGCTCTTACTACCTTCATTTCACAAAATAAAGGCGCAGATAAAATGGATAGAGTACAACAAGGAACAAGATTTGGTTTGTTTGTATCGCTTGTAATTGTAGAAATAACAGGACTACTTGTGTATATCTTTGCACCAGAATTAATTGCTTTGTTTAACCGCGACGCAACGGTTATATCTTTTGGTGTAGCGAGAGCTAGAGTAAGTGCATTATTTTATTTCTTACTAGGATTCTCACATATTGTGTCCGCAATACTAAGAGGTATAGGAAAACCAGTTATGCCAGTAGTGGTCATGCTTGTATGTTGGTGTGCAGTAAGAGTGATAACACTTATGACATTAGGACAAGTTGTACATGATATACGGATTACATATTGGTTATATCCAATCACTTGGTTTTTAAGTTCAGTTGTATATTTCTATTGGCTGAAGAAAGAAAAGTTAATATAAAAATACGGTACATAGAGAAACTGCTAAATGGTGCATGATTACGCATTATTTAGCAGTTTTATTGTAAAACATTTGATACTTTTTTGATGCCGTGAGCATATTGATCAAATAAAAGTGAATCCCAAGAAAAAACTTGGGTTTGGTGCCTAAAATCTTGGGATTGGTGTATAATATCTTGGGATTGAGGAGATTGCATATATGGATTATGAAAGAATAAAAAAACAAGCAAATGATATTTTGCGTAGTCAATCTGCAGAATGTACTTATATTGAATATAAATCATCTTCAAAACAACTAGCTAAAATATTAAAAACGATATGTGCATATGGCAATAATTATTATGATAATGATATTCAGTATATTTTTTTGGGCGTAGAAGAAATAAATGATGAACATCATAAAGCTATTCCAAAATTACCTATTGTTGGAATAGAAGAAGGAAGCTTAGAAAAATGTAAAAATGAGATAAATAATTTAAGATCATTCTTATATCCAAATGTTAAGTTTGAAATAATTACGAATCAATTCGACGGAACTTACTATCTCCTTATTGCTGTTACTAGACAAACAGGTGGTCCGTTTATGGTAAGTGAGAGGGCGGAAAGAGATAAAAAAATTAATTTAAAAGCAGGAAGATATGTGAGAATTGAATCTGATAGTCGTCTTGCAAGAGTAGATGAAGAATATGATTTATTACGTAAATTTGCGAATTTTCACTATTCTTCGTTAACAAATAATGATGCTTCTATCGAAAATTTAGAAGTAGACTATATCGATGAATATATCTCTAAAACAAGTGATAGAGAATTCATGGGTAATTTAAATAAAATACAAATGGCTAAGGCTTTACATTTGATCGATAAAAATGATCCGACAGAGAAAAAAGTGAAAAACTATGCGTTACTTATGTTTTCGAGCAAACCTGAAGAATATATACCGTATGCATATATAGAATTAATTATCGATATGTTTGGAACAAAAAGAAAAATGGAAACAAAGTATTTTAAAGGCCCAATTTGGAAACAATATTATGCAGTAGTGAACTATATTAATGATAATTTTCTGAAGACAATAGTTATACGAAAAACTGATGTTGCGACAAACGAGAAAATATCGAATTTTCCTTATGTTGCTGTAGAAGAACTAGTTGCAAATGCAATTGTCCATAACAATTATGAAAATGGTAACCCTATACAAATTTATATTTCGCAATCACAAATTAATATTGTGAATTACAATAAGCCTTTACCACCATTAAAACTAGAAGATCTAAATGAAAGAACATTCTTTAATGAAAGAGATACAGAAAATCCAGAAATAAGAGATATGTTTAAAGCGTTAGGTATTATTGAATCGTTCGGTACAGGTATTGGTGAAGCAAAGAATGCGTTAAAAAATAATGGATCTCCAGAACTGTATTATAAAATCTTTGAACCATCAGAAAATGTTACTTCGGTAGTTATTCCTGTAAATGAAGAATTTATTGCAAATGAATCGAAAGTTAAACCAAAGAAAAATCTTGGGATTGAACACCAAACCCAAGATATTAAACAAAAAATCTTGGGATTCACATATTCGAAAGGGACAAAACAAAGATTGATTCAAATATATGAAAGTGTTGGTGAAAATGTGTTTGGTAATTCTACTGTTGCAGAAATATTGCACTGTTCAGAAACAACAGCTACATCATATATAAAAAGATTACATAACGAACTACAAGTGACTGAAATGGTGGAAGGCTCAGGAAAAGGAAAATATAAGTTCAAAAATAATTCATAAATTAATTTTGACGAAGGTCATGCTTATTGAGACACTAATAAGTATGATCTTTTGTTTTGA
>CAVAZS010000104.1:0-7784 GCA_963593385.1 Lachnospiraceae bacterium
TAGAAGATTTAGAAGAATATGTAAATGTTCCGCAAAATAAGATTCTTACAGCAGGGGATTCAGATTACTTACAAGCTCATTTTAAAGAAATGGCTGAACCATTTAAAGATGAATTAAATATGATGTTTACATCAAACTTCTATTATGAATTTACTGCAAAAGGTGTAGATAAAGGTAGTGCTTTAACTATCGCTATGAATAAATTAGGCATTAAAAGAGAAGAATGTATTGCCTTTGGTGATGCCGAAAATGATATATCTATGCTTAAATTTGCAGGAATTAGTATCGCAATGGCCAATGGTCAAGAAGCGGTAAAAAATATCGCAACAGAAGTAACAGATGATAATGAACATGATGGTATAGCGAAAGCATTATATAATTACATACCAGAATTACAAAAATAGAAATAACAGGAAAATGGATGGATTTTTGACTGCTATAAACAAAACTTTTGATTGACAGCTGAAAATGTATGCGCTATCATTTCTATGTACAAATAAATTAGACATATATGTTGGTTTGTTACCCAAAGGATTTAGTGGGGCAATGCCTGATAAGAGCTACTATAGGGCTCTTTGTAGGTGTTGCTCTTTTTTGTTGAAAGGAGGACATATATGGCAGCTTTTACAAAAGGTTTTTTGTGGGGTGGAGCTACTGCTGATTTCCAATATGAAGGTGGCTTCAACGAAGGTGGTAAAGGATTATCTACACATGATTTTGAAACAGATGGTTCTTTAGAAAAGCCTCGTATGATTACTTTAGAACTAAGTGATGGTACTAGAGGTGAAGTTCCTACTAGAGAAAGTTTCCCAGATGGAGCTGAAGCGAAAATCTATGATGATCAATATTATCCTAGTCATAAGGCAGTTGATTTCTATCATCATTACAAAGAAGATATCGCTCTTATGGGAGAAATGGGATTTGGTGTATTCCGCTTCTCAATTTGTTGGTCAAGAATTTATCCTACAGGAGATGAATTAGAACCAAATGAAGAAGGATTGAAATTCTATGATGATGTAATTACTGAACTTGAAAAATACAATATTCAACCATTAATTACAATTTGTCATGATGAATTACCAGATCATTTAGCTAGAACATATGATGGTTGGTCTAGTAGACACGTTATTGATTGTTATGTACGTTATGCAACAACTGTATTAAAGAGATACAAAGGACGTTGTAAATATTGGCTAACATTTAATGAGATTAATGCTGTAAATGGTTATGCTCAAATTGGTACACATAAACAAGATGAACAAACTGTTTATCAAGCAAAGCACCACATGTTTGTGGCTAGTGCGAAAGTTGTACGCATTGCACATGAGATTGATCCAGAAAACGTTGTAGGTACAATGTATGCATTATCACAAATGTATCCTAAAACATGTAATCCAGAAGATATCTTAGCTAGTTATCAAAAACGTCGTAATAACTTATGGTTTGTAGATATTATGGCTCGTGGTTATTATCCAAACTATACAGATGATTTCTTTGCTCAAAGAAATGTAGTTTTACATAAAGAACCAGAAGATGATGAAATTTTAAGAAATGGTACGCTAGATATGGTAACATTTAGTTATTATAGATCGATGACAATTTCTAAAGATACAAAGTTAACATGGGCTATGGGACTACTTGGTGGTGATCCTAATCCATACTTACAAAGTACAAAATGGGGTTGGCCAATTGACCCAATCGGATTACGTTACACACTAAATGAATTATATGACCGTTATCAAAAACCATTATTTATCGTAGAAAATGGTTTAGGTGAAGTAGATGTGATGAAAGAAGATGGTACGGTTGATGATGATTATCGTATCAAATATCTTGCTGAACATTTTGAAGAAATTAAAAAAGCTGTTAACATCGATAAGATTCCTGTATTAGGTTATACGATGTGGGGTAATACAGACTTAGTTTCACTTAGTACTGGTGAAATGAAGAAGAGATACGGTTTTGTTTATGTAGACATGGATGACAAAGGAAATGGCTCTTGCAAGAGAAGTAAGAAAAAGTCATTTGAGTGGATGAAAAAAGTTTGCAAAACAAACGGTGAGGATTTGAGTTATTAAGGATGAGCAACATGGGTAAGCAGTATTATGTAATAAAAAAAGTATTAAATAACAATGTAGTAATTAGCGAAAATGCTAATAAAAAAGAAATCATTGTTATGGGATCAGGAATTGGATTTGGAAAACATGTACATGATTTAGTCGACACAAAGAAAATTCTAAAAATCTATGAGTTACGTAATAATGCTTATAAAAATCGCTTTGAGGAATTACTTGAAGAGATACCATTTGATTGCTTTGAATTAACTGAAAAAATTATTGATTATGCTAGTAGTGAATTACATCAAAGTTTTAAAGATGGACTCATTTTATCACTCGCTGATCATATAAATTTTGCAGTAACACAAAATAAAAGACATGAAACTAGAGTGACTCTAGCTTCAGAAGAAATTAGGATGTTTTATAAAGACGAATATCGTGTTGCTAGTGGTGCAGTAGATATGATTAATGAATTTTATCATATACAACTAGATGCTAATGAAGCAACAACGATTGCCTATCACTTAATCATGGGTTCAACGAATCAAAATGCTGAAGATATCAATGTTATTGTTCAAGGGACAAAAGATATCTTAAAGATTATTGAAGATTCTCTAGGAATTAAACTTGACCCAAGTAGACAAGGGTATAGTCGATTACTAATTCATCTTAAGTACTTTATGAAACGTGTCATCATTGATAAACAAACTTCAAATGATACATTTGAAACAGCTTTATTCAATGAAAATGATGAACGGTTCATACGCATTAGTAAATGTTTGGATGAAATACAAAAGTATTTAAAAGAGTCTTATAACTATGAACTAGATTCTGCAGAAAGATTGTATTTAATCATCCATATCACAAGAATTTTATAAGAGGAGATTATTTAATTATGGCTAAAGTTGACGCAGTTAGTTGCGCAAAAGAAATCGTCGAAAAAGTTGGCGGTGCTGAAAACGTTAATTCTGTAGCTCATTGTATGACAAGAGCTAGATTTATCTTAAAAGATTTAAAGAAAGCTGATCAAGAAGCTTTAAAAAATATCAATGGTGTTCTTGGCGTAGTTTATGCTGGTGGACAATTGCAAGTTATCTTAGGTGCTAACTTACTACCTGTATTTGAAGAAATTCAAAAACAAAATCATTTCTCACAAGGCGCTACTATTGATGAAAATCTAGATGGACCTAAAGAGAAGAAGAGCTTTGCTAAAGTAGCTTTAGAATATACTCAAGCAGCAGTTACTCCACTAGTACCAGGTTTAGTTGCTGGTGGTATGTTAAAAGTATTAATCATGTTAATACCTTATGTTATTCCTAGCTTCTCTGGTTCTAATACAGCTACAGTACTAGGATGGGTAGCTAACGCTCCATTCTACTTCATGCCAATCTTTGTTGCATATGGTGCAGCAAAAAAACTTGGTGGAACAGAAATCTATGCAATGCTTGTTACAGCAGCTTTACTAACTCCAGCATTTGTTTCTGCAGTAAGTGAAGGAACAGCTCTAACAGTATTTGGTTTACCAATTCGTGGTGTATCTTATAGTGGACAATTATTACCTGCATTATTAATTCCAATTGCAGCATATTATATTGAAAAACTAATGAATAAGATTATTCCTGGTATCTTCAAGTCTATCTTAGTTGGTTCATTAACAATTATGTTAACAGGTACTCTAGCATTTGTAGTATTAGGCCCTGCTGGACGTTATATTGGTGACTATGTAAGTAAAGTATTCTTATTCTTAGGTGATAAAGTTCCAGTATTAGGTGTTGGTGTATTAGCTGCTTGCTTACCATGGTTAATCATGGCTGGTATGCACCATGCAATTTCTCCATTCATGTTACAAAATATCAATGACATTGGTTATGATGCAGTTATTCGTCCAGCATTCGTATTACATAACATGGCTGAAGGTGGAGCTTGCTTAGGTGTAGCATTTAGAACAAAAGATGCTGAAGAAAGATCTGAATTAATTTCTCTAGCTGTTGGTTGTATCGTAGCTGGTGTTACTGAACCTGCAATTTATGGCTGTAACTTAAAATATAAGAAACCAATGTATGGTGTAATGGCTGGTGGTGCTGCTGGTGGTATTGTTGCGGCATTACTTGGTGCTAAAGCATTTGTTTATGGTTATTCTAACTTATTAGCAGTTGCGCCTATGTTCTTAGAAACAACTGGTGCAATGCTTGCTGGTATTGCAGTATGTATCGTAGTAGCAGCTATTGTTACATATGTATTAGGAATTGAAGAATAGTTATATACTAATCTTGTAAGAAAACTCCTAGTTAGGAATTAGCTAGGAGTTATTTTGCTAGAAAAGGGAATAGAATGATTAAATTAATAGCATCCGATTTAGATGGAACACTTTTAGACAAACCGAATCGAATCTCTAAAGAAAATTTAAATGCGATTGAATATGCTTATCAAAAAGGAGCGAAGTTTTGCTTTGCAACAGGTAGAGATTTGAATAGTATTAGTGAAATAGCGAAATCTTTAGATCATGCTCCAGTACTCATATTAGGCAATGGTGCAGAAGTATTAGATGAAGATAGAAATATGTTATTTCAAGATTTCTTTAAAAATGAACATTTAAAAGAAGTTTGTGGCATTATGGATAAACATGAAGTCGATTATATGATTTTTACGACTGATGGCTTTTATACAACAAAAGATCCTAAAATTGTAAGAGAAAAATTTGTGGAAAGAATTACAGCAATTAAAGGTGAAGAATATGGTTATATTTTTGCGACAAGTAAAGATAAACCATGTAACAACCTTGTGCAAATTGAAGATATGGATAAATTTGTTGCAGAAAAACATGTTTTAAAGGTTGAAGGCTTCCATATTAATGAAAATCCAGTGGAAAATGTAAAAAAAGAATTAGAGAAGTTTACTGATTTATCACATTTATCTACAGGTAAAAATAATGTAGAAGTCACAAATCTTACGGCCACAAAAGGGATTGCATTAAAGAAATATTGTGAAATGTATCATATTCATGAAGATGAAGTAATGGTAATAGGGGATTCACATAATGATTTGAGTATGTTTGAACACTTCAAATATAGTTATGCACCTAGTAATAGTACGAAAGAAATATTAGATAAGGCATATAAAGTAGTTTGCAGTTGTGATAAACATGCGGTCGCTGAAGCGATATTTGACTGTATTCAATAAAGGAGAAAATTTATGTTTTCATTATTCAAAAAGAAAGAAAAAGAAGAAGTATATACAAATACTACTACAGCAAATGATGATGAGATTGTTGCGTTAGGAACAGGTGTTTTAATTCCTATTGAAAAAGTAAATGATCCTACATTTGCAGAAAAAATGATGGGTGATGGTATTGCATTTGATTTAGATGATGGCCTAGTAGTTTCACCATGTAATGGTTCATTAGATGTAGCTTTCCCTACAGGACATGCATTTGGTATCACAAGAAATGATGGTGTGGAAATCTTAATTCATATTGGTATCAATACGGTTAATGAAAATGGTAAAGGCTTCACGGTTCTTGCAAAACAAGGCGATAAAGTAAAAGCTGGCGATCCACTTGTTAAAGTAGATTTAAAGACATTAAGTGGGAAATACGATATGACAACAATGCTTGTTATTACAAATCCAAACGAAAAAGAAATTTCATTTATTGATTGTGACCATGTAGAACGTGGACAAAAGATTAGTAAGTAGGAGGATAAAATGAGTTTTCCAAAGAATTTTTTCTGGGGAGGCGCAATTGCGGCTAACCAATGGGAAGGTGCTTGGCTTGAAGATGGTAAACAACCTAATATTACAGATGTAATGGTTGGTATTAACTCTCATGATCCAGGACTTGCATGGAATGAAGAAACACAAAAATGGGAAATGAAACTTGACCCAAACAAACAATACTTATCTCATGAAGCTGTAGATGGCTATCATCGTTATAAAGAAGATTTAGGCTACATGGCTGGCATGGGAATGAACTGCTTTAGAACTTCTATTGCTTGGGGAAGAATCTATCCTAATGGAGATGAAGAAGAACCAAATGAAGCAGGACTAAAGTTCTATGATAATTTATTTGATGAAATGATTCGCTTAGGAATGGAACCTGTTGTGACTTTATCACACTATGAAACTCCACTACATTTATTAACAGAATATGGTGGATGGATTAGTCCTAAGATGGTTACTTTCTGGAATCGTTATGTAACAACAGTATTTAACCGTTATAAAGGTAAAGTTAAATATTGGTTAACATTTAACGAAGTGAACAATATGTACAGAAGACCAGTTGTTTCTGGTGGTATTATGTCCACAAAACCATTTGATAAGAATAATCCATTAGCTGTAAGTGATGAAGAATTATGGCAAGCATATGTCAATATTCTTATTGGTAATGCTTGGACAGTTAAGATTGGCCATGAGATTGATCCTAATAATAAAGTAGGATGTATGCTTACAAGCTCTTGTGTAGCAACTTATCCATATTCTTGTAATCCAGAAGATGTAATGGGTGCTTACAACATGCAAAGAACAGCGAATTTCTATTTTGGTGATCCATTCTGTGTTGGTATTATTCCAGGCTATGTTAAACGTATTTGGCGTGAAAAAGGCATTCAACCTGAATATACAGAGGAAGATTTAAAATTAATTAAAGATTATACAGTAGATTATTTTGCATTCTCATATTACCGTTCTGGTACTTTCTCTACAGAAGTAGAAAATGCATTTGATACTGGTGGAATTATTGGTAAAACTAATCCATATCTAAAAGCTGTTAGTCCAAAACCATGGTGTTGGCCAGTTGATCCAGTTGGCTTGCGTTATACATTAAATGTTTTAACTGATCGTTATCATTTACCACTATTCATCGTAGAAAATGGTATTGGATTAGATGAAAATAGAGATGAGAATGGTGAAATCCATGATGAATTTAGAAAACAATATGTTCGTGATCATCTAGTACAAGTTAGTGAAGCAATTGAAGATGGATGCGACGTCATAGGTTACTTATATTGGGGTCCAATTGATGTAGTTAGTGCCGGAACAGGTGAAATGAAGAAACGTTATGGATTTGTATATGTTGATCGTTTCAATGATGGTACAGGAACTTTAGAAAGAAGTAAAAAAGATTCTTACGATTGGTATAAGAAAGTCATTGAATCTAATGGCGAATGCTTAGATGACTAAAAGTTAAAAGTTTGCTAATTTTATGTAAACGCTTGTAAGAAAAAAATTAGTAGAGTAAAATAATATTAGTATTTGGTGGAGGTAAGAATATACTATGAAACAGATTTCTGTTGTTGTTATTGACCCAGTTGGACTACATGCACGTCCTGCTACAGTTGCAGTTAACGCAGCTAGCAAATTCAAGAGTGAAGTTAAAATCACTTACAAAGGACGTTCAGTAAATATGAAGTCTATCATGGGTGTTATGTCTCTAGGTATTCCTACACAATCTGATGTAACTATCACTTGTGAAGGCGAAGACGAAGATGTAGCAGTACAAACAATCGAAGATGTTCTTCGTGCACAAAAAGTTATTGCATAAGAAGAAATAATGAGGAAGGATTAAACCTTCCTTTTTAATTTTTGAATCATTATGGGACTATCATGAGTGATAGTCTTTTTCTTTGACTATACACAGCAGTTATGTCAGATTGAATACAAACCATCTTCTTTTGAAATAGTAAAGATTACAAAGAAAAAATATAAGGATAAAGATAAAATCTATGAAGCATT
>CAVAZS010000105.1:0-7719 GCA_963593385.1 Lachnospiraceae bacterium
GCTGAAATAGGAATGGAACATAATTTAGGCTTAACATGTGATCCTGTTCTAGGATATGTTTTAATTCCTTGTATAGAAAGAAACGCTATGGGTATTTTAAGAAGTTATGATGCTGCGATTCTATCTAAACATATGTCTAATATTAAAGGACATTTAGTATCTTTTGATATGGTTGTTAAAACAATGAAAGAAACTGGTTCTCAAATTCCAATTACATTAAAAGAAACTTCACAAGGTGGTTTAGCAAAGGAATTTTCTAATGGTTGATCAAGTGGTTCATCCATTAAAACCAATATACGATGAAGAATCAAAAGTATTGATTCTTGGATCTTTTCCATCGGTTATTTCTCGAAAAGAAAGATTTTATTATGCCAATAAAACAAACCGTTTCTGGAAAGTATTAGGGCAAATTTATGATGAGAAAATAAGTGACAAAGAAGAGTTTTGTCATATGCATCATATTGCATTATGGGATGTGATAGAAAGTTGTACGATACAAGGTAGTAGTGATGCGTCTATTACAAATATTAAAGTAAATGATATAGCTAGCTTAATTTCTAAAACTAAAATACAAGTTATCTTTACAACAGGATCAAAAGCTAGTTCTATTTATGAAAAATATATGAACAACTTAGAGATAAAACATATAGCTTTACCTAGCACTTCGAGTGCAAACGCAAAAATGAAATTAGATGACTTAATAGAAAAGTATAAAGTGATAAAGGAATTTACGAATGAAGAAGATTGAATTATTAGCACCATGTGGCAATATGGAAGCTTTAAAAGCAGCTGTTGCGGCAGGATGTGATGCGGTTTATTTAGGATTAACAACTTTCTCTGCACGAGCATTTGCTGGGAATTTTACGCATGAAGAATTTATAGAAGCAATTTCATATTGTCATATTCGTGGTGTAAAAATTTATGTCACAATGAATACTCTTCTATTTGAATCTGAAGTGCAAAATGCAATAAAAGAAATAGAGTTTCTTTATGAGAATGATGTCGATGCTGTTTTGGTTCAAGATTTAGGTTTATTTCATTTATGCCGTACGATGTTTAGTGATTTAGAAGTACATGCTTCTACACAAATGCATGTACATAATGTAGATGGCGCTAAATTTTTACAAAAATGTGGTGCTAGTAGAGTTGTATTAGCTAGAGAAACGCCGTTATCTGTTGTAAAAGAAGTTACGTCTCTAGGAATTGAAGCTGAAGTATTTTCATATGGAGCAATATGTATAAGCTATAGTGGTCAATGTTTGATGAGTGAGTCTGTAAAACATCGTTCAGGAAATCGTGGTATGTGTGCTCAACTTTGTCGCTTAAAATATCAAGATCACTACAAAGAAGATGGAGAATATTTACTTAGTCCTAAAGACTTAAATGTTATTGATCGTATACCTGAACTAATTGAAGCTGGTGTTTCAAGCTTAAAAATAGAAGGCCGTATGAAACGTGCAGAATATGTATATCTTGTAGTAAAAACATTTAGAGAAGCGATTGATGCCTATTATGCCCATAAACCATATCAAGTAAGCAATCAAAGACAACGTGATCTCTTATTAATGTTTAATCGTGGCTTTTCATTGGGGCATTTATTTGACGCAAGTATTAGTGAAAGAATGAGGCATTATCGTCCTAATCATCAAGGAATTACTATTGGTAAAGTATTAGATTTTAGACAAGGTAAAGTGAAAGTTAGTCTGACGGAACCTTTATATCAACATGATGGTTTGAGAATCTTGAATGAACCTGTCGATACAGGATTAACTGCTGTAAAAATTTATAAAAATGGATTACTTGTTAATGAAGCTAAACGTGGGGATATCGTTGAATTAGATTGTCATAGTAAACCATATCCGAAAAAAGGACAATTATTACAAAAAACAACTGATTCAAAGCTTCTAGATGATATTCATAAAGAAATGGATGAAAAAATCAAACGAATACCAATACAAGTTGAATATACGTTTATTGCAAATTATCCTGCTAAAATCATTGTCAATGATTTTGATGGTCATACTGTTATAAGTGAATCTGAATTCATTGTACAAAAAGCACAAAATTCACCACTAAGCGAAGATAGAATCATAGAACAAATCAAAAAAGTTGGTGAAGATCCATATTTTGTAAAAGATATTATTGGTGAAGCAAATCATATCTTTATGCCAATTAAAGTTATTAATGAATTAAGAAGAAATGCATTAAACGATTTATCAAAATTGAGAAGTAAGACGCATGTTCGCTCAGGTAAAAAAGAATATGAGTTTACTTTAGAAAAAAGACATATGCCAGAATATCGTATTATTGTAGATAATTTGAAATCACATCAAATTTATACAATTAATAAGGCTAAAGAACACACAGCTATTAGTAAATTGTATCCTATTCAAGAAAATTCATATGAAGATAAAAATGTAAGTAATACTGTGATATCTGAAGTAGGCGCATTCAATTTATCATTAAATCATTGCATTGCAGGTATGAATTTAAATATTGCGAATAGTTACGCTTGTGCTTTTGCTTTATCACAAGGTGGAATAGATGCAATTATCTTATCGAGTGAATGTAATGATAATCAAATTGATTTCTTGTTAGCAAATTTTAAGGAAAGATATGGTTTTGAAGTGCCATTATTCAAGTTAGTTTATGGTAATCGAATAGTGATGTATATCAAAAATGGATTTAGTATTCATCATAAAGATATTCATGAATTAGAAGATTTGCATCATAATGCATTTGCTGTACAAGAATATCAAAATATTACAGAAATATTAGAAAGCGAACCAATTTGTAGCAGTAATACAAATTGTTATGGAAATTATATTTTGTTATCATCAGAAAGTGATAAAATGGTCGATGAAATTATAGAGGAGAGTTATGAAGAAATTTTTGAAAGAATTTAAAGAGTTCGCAATGAAGGGAAGCGTTCTTGATTTAGCTGTTGGTATGATGATTGGTTCTGCATTTAGCAGTATTGTATCTTCCATGGTTAATGATATTTTAATGCCATTAGTTTCTACTTTATTACAAGTGCAAGATTTTTCTGGATTAAAAATACTTTTAGTTGATAAAGGTGACGTCGCTACAAATGTATATTTAAATTACGGTGTATTTATTCAAAATGTTATTGATTTCATCATTATTGCATTCTGCATATTCATGATTGTAAAAACAATTAATTCGATGAAAGAAAAAATAAATAAAAAAGAAGAAGAAACTCCTAGTGAACCTGTTAAATCTGATGAATTAAAAGCTTTAGAAGAAATTATCAGTATATTAAAAGAAAAGAAATAAGCAGTTCTTCATTGATTTTGATATAATTATTGAGTATTAGGAGAAAATGATGTTTTTAAAGCGGATTGAAATGCAAGGATTTAAATCTTTTGCTGATAAAACAGTTATTTCTTTTGATTGTCCAATTACTGGTATTGTAGGGCCTAATGGATGTGGTAAATCAAATATATCAGATGCCGTCCGTTGGGTTTTAGGTGAACAAAGTGCAAGACAAATGCGAGGAGAAAAGATGTATGATGTCATTTTCTCTGGTAGTGCAGATCGTAGAATGCAAAATGTCGCAGAAGTCACACTTGTTTTTGATAATGAAAATCATATTTTAAACAGTAAACAAGATGAAATAGAAGTAACTAGAAGACTATTTAGAGATTCAGGTGATGCTGAATATTTAATTAATCGTAATCGTGTTCGATTAAAAGATGTAATCGAATTGTTTTTAGATACTGGACTTGGTAAAGATTCTTTAAGTATTATTAGCCAAGGTAATGTCGTTAGCTTTGCAGAAGCTAAACCTCAAGAGCGTAGAGGTGTATTTGAAGAAGCGGCAGGAGTTTCTAAATATAAAAAGAGAAAATTAGAATCGTTATCTAGGCTTGCAAGAACTAAAGATAATTTAGATCGCTCGCAAGATATTTTGAATGAGTTAGAGAAACAAGTTTCACCATTAAAAAGACAAGCTCATAAAGCTGAAATTTATCGAGAAAAAAAGAAAAGATTAGAAGAAATTGAAATCTCTGTATTAGTACAAGAAATAGATGAAATCAATACTTCTATCGAAGAAGCAAAGAAGACTTTATTTGATATAGAAACAAAGTCTCAAATGAATTCGACAACGATTCAAATTAGTGAAAATAAAATCATTGATGAAAAGAAAAAAGCATCTCTTTTAGAAAAAGAAATTAATGATTTACAAGATGAATTAATGAAATGTGTTAATGATATATCTTCTTTAGAATCTCGTAAGACAGAGATGGATGAAAGAAGAAAGTATATTATTGAAACAGGTAATCGCGAACAAAAAATTAAAGAAACAAAAGATTTATTAGAAAGCGCTAAAGCTGAATATTTTGATCGTAAAGAGAGATTAGATCATCTTAATACTGAAATTAAATTAGACAGTGAAAAACTAAGCCGAACAGCGCAATCAATATTTGATTTGCGTAATGAACATGAACAAGCTTTATCTATTTTAAGAAGTTTAGAAAATCAAAAGAGTTATTTGGATAACTTATTAAAAGATCCATTTTCTTCTACCCGACAGTCTGGTATTAAAGCCATCATGGATAACAAAAATGCAATTCATGGGATTGAAGGGGTAATTGGGCAAGTCATTGTTTCAAAAGATGGTTATGAAGCTGCTATTTCAGAAGCACTAGGTGGAGCAATGTATAACATTGTGACTCGTGATGAAGAAAGTGCAAGAAATGCCATTCGTTTCTTAACGAGAAATCAAAGTGGACGTGCTACTTTTTTACCATTAACAGTATGTCAACCACATTATATTTCTAAAGAAGCTGAAGTCATTTGTAATCATACAAATGGATACTTAGGCTTAGCAAGTGATTTTGTAGAATATGAAAAACAATTCGCACCTGTAGTAAATAGTTTATTACAGAATGTTTTAGTCGCTGATACTCTAGAAAATGGTAATGAAATTTCAAGTTTAACAAATCATAACTTTAAGATTGTTACATTAAATGGTGAAGTCATTCATAAAGGTGGATCCATGACAGGTGGTAAAGCGAAAAGAAATACTACGATTGTAACTGCTCAAAAAGAAAGTGAAGAAGTAGCTAGTAAAATTGATGCACAAAGCGCTAAAGCAACTTTATGTAAACAAAAATTAGATGAAGCTGAAAATTTACGTAATAGCTTATCATCTTCATTACAACAAAAACGTATTTCTGTAGCAAGTCTAGAACCATTAGTTGATGCAAAACAAGCAAAATATGAGAAACTAAAAAATGATTTATCATTGCTTGCACCTACTGATGCAGAAAATAATGTATCTGAAGAAATCGAAGTAGATGATACGGTAGTTAGATTAAATGCTGCATATGCTTCTAGAGACTCAATAACATCAAATATTAAGTCAAAACGTGAAGAACGTGCTAGTTTAAATCAAAATATTGATCGTAAGGAACAACAACTTCGTCAAATTCGTAAAGATCAAGAGCGTTATGTCGCTAGTTCTAATGCAATTAAAGTAGATCAAGGTAGACTTGAAACAAAGCTAGAAACAAATCTTCAACGTTTAGCTAGTGAATATCAATTGACATACGAATTTGCTAAAACAAAAGTATCAGAATTAGATGTTGAAAATGCTAAAGAAGAAGTATTACAACTTCGCTCTGATATTGAACGACTTGGTAATATCAATATGAATGCTCCTGAAGAATATAATGAAGTAAATGAACGTTATGAATTCTTGAAGAAGCAAATTGAAGAATTAACAAGTAGTAGAGACAAGATATTAAATGCTATAGATGAAATGGATCATGTCATGGTAAAACAATTCAAAGAAATGTTTGAGAAAATTAATCATGAGTTTAATGATATATTCCGTTCTCTATATGGTGGTGGTAAAGCAAGATTAATTCTTGAAGATCCAAGTGATATCTTAAATACAGGTATTGATATTGATGCGCAACCTCCAGGAAAAGCAGTTCAAAATAACATGCTATTTAGTGGTGGTGAAAAGAGCTTGATTGCTTTGTGTGTATTATTTGCAATACTAAAAGTTAAACCTGTACCACTTGTTATACTTGATGAAGTAGAAGCTGCATTAGATCCAGGTAATGTAGAGCGCTTTGCTAAATACTTACATAATTATGTTAACCAAACACAATTTATTGTAGTTACACATAGACAAGGTACGATGGAAAATGCTGATGTTTTATATGGTGTGACAATGCAAAAACAAGGTGTAAGTCAAATGCTTAAAGTAGAATTAAACGATGCTTTAAAATTAGCAGATGATTCTAGTAGTGATGGAGGAAACAAAGCATGAGTTTCTTTGATAAATTAAAAAGTGCTTTTAGCCATAAAGAAGATAAAGCTATTTATCTTTCTGGATTTAAAAAAGCAAATGATTCTTTTGGTAGTCAACTAAAAGAAATGCGTCATGAATTTAAAGGAATCAATGATGAATTTCTTGAAGATTTAACCATTGTTTTATTAGAAAGCGATGTTGGTATTGAGACAGCAGATTTAATATGTGAAAAGCTTAAAGAAAAAGCAGAAGAATATCCTACATTAAGTTTTGATTGGGCAATGAGTTTCTTATTAGAAATCATGAAAGAAATCTATGAAGAAGTTCCTGATGAAGCTATTCAATACAATGAAACAGGTGTAACAGTTATCTTATTAGAAGGTGTTAATGGTAGTGGTAAAACCACTACAGCTGCAAAACTTGCGACAATGTATCTAAATGAAGGTAAGAAAGTTGCTTTTGTTGCGGCGGATACATTTAGAGCTGGAGCAATAGAGCAATTAGCTAAATGGGCTGATCGTATTGGAATTACTTGCATAAAGGGTAGAGAAAATGGCGATCCTAGTGCTGCAATAGTTGATGGTTGTCGTTATGCAAAAGAAAATAACATTGATATTTTAATTTGTGATACTGCAGGAAGACTTCAAAATAAACAAGGACTTATGGCAGAACTAGAAAAAATGAATCGTGTTTCTGCCAAAGAAATTGAAGGAGCACCACATAATACATGGCTTGTATTAGATGCTACTACAGGACAAAATGGATTATCACAAGCAAAAATATTCAATGAAGCAACACATTTATCTGGTATTATCTTAACAAAAATGGATGGTACAGCAAAAGGTGGTATTGTATTACCAATTAAGCATATATTACATTTACCAGTACTTTTTATTGGTTTAGGAGAACATCCAGAAGATTTAAGACCATTTGATCTTGACTCATACTTATATAGTATTTCAGAAGGATTAAACGATGCAGGATAAAATCAAAATTAATTTGTTATTAGATTATTATGGAAATTTATTAACAGATAAACAAAAAGAAATCTGCGATTATTATTTTCGTGATGATTTATCTTTACAAGAAATATCAGAAATATTAAATATTTCTAGAAGTGGTGTACACGATCAAGTAAAAAGAAGTGAAAACGACTTAATTCAATACGAAAACTTATTACATTTTGTCGAAAATTCACAAAAAAGAATTAAAATATATGATGAGATTAAAAAATTAGGTAATCCTAATATTAATCAATATATAGAAAAATGTTTAGACACGGAGGGAGGAAATTATGAGTAAAGTTATATCCGTAAATTCAGGTTCATCTTCATTAAAATTCCAATTATTTGACATGCCAAGCGAGACAGTTTTGACAAGTGGTCAAGCTGAAAGAATTGGTCAAAAAATGGGAGCATTTACAATTAAAG
>CAVAZS010000106.1:0-7608 GCA_963593385.1 Lachnospiraceae bacterium
ACTACTTATATAAATGTCTATAGCAATTTGTACTGTCGTGATTTGATTATCTATTCTACATTCCATATATAGTATTTCCATTAACTTTCTTCTTTGCTCTTTTGTTAAAGTAACATTACTTGAAACAACATTTATGGCAACAAGATCTACAAATGCACGAAATGGTTCAATCATATCATCAACTAGGTTGAATGCATTCAATGAATTATGATGATAAATTCCTTTCGATAAAAGAAAGCCATGACTTGCTAAGGAGCGAGCAATAGAAGAACGAATGATAGAATAGCCATAGTTTAAGCAACTATTTATTGGACATTCACATCTCCTATTTAAACCTGGGTAATAACTTTTAAAGTATTTATTTGCAGCTATTGCTTCTACGTTATTTTTATCTCCTTTTATCACTTTACTTGAATAGTCATTTACTTCGTTACTTCCAGCTTTACCTAATATTGCTAGTACAGAAGCTTGATTTCGAATCTTTGCTTGAATGATTTGATTCCACAAATAATTTATTTTTCTTTTTGGCATTAATAATTGTCTTTCCATTGTGATAGATTGCCTAGAATTATTATTAAATGTTAATGTCATTGAACTTGGCAAATAATTCTTCCCTATCGTAAGAAGTAATACATTATGTTCAGCTAGTATAGATATATCCATAGTGGATAATCTAATATCTGATCCTTGTGAAATGATGATGGATAAATCTTCTATCGGTATAACAACTTTATTCTCATCTTGTTCTAATTGTAATTGTCCATCACATATATGAATTTCTGTTCTTTTTGTAATCTCTAATATTCTTTCCATGTTTTCATCCATATAAAAAGCTCCTACTATCTAGTAAGAGCTCAAATGTTTATTTAGTATGTTTTTCAAACCAGTTTGTGATTTCTGTCAAACGACGAATTCTATGTAATGGTTTACCACTACGACTTAGTTCATGGTTTTCACCATGGAAGATGCACATTCTTGTTTCAACACCTTTATATGCTAGTGCTTGCATCATTTGCATACCTTCTGGTAATGGACAACGGTAATCTTCATCACTATGGATAAATAATGTAGGTGTCTTTACATTATCTGCATATTTAAGTGGTGAATGGTTCCACATCTTGTTAACATTTTCTTCACCAAATAAACCATCACAACCATTTTGATCTGGTCCAAAGTATAAACCAATATCCGAAATAAATGAGAAACTAATCCAGTTAGAAATACTTCTTTGGCTAGCTGCACAACAGAATCTATCAGTATGACCAATAATCCAGTTTGTCATAAATCCACCATAGCTTCCACCTGTTTCACACATCTTTGTCGTATCGATATTAGGATATTTCTTTAATACTGCATCTGTGAAATCCATTAGGTTCTTGAAGTCTGTTCCACCATAGTTATCACGGATATCTGCAAATTCATCATCTCTTCCATCAGATCCTTTGATATTTGTAAAGAATACTACATAACCTTTAGCAGCCCATACTTGCATTTCATGGAAGAACATATTGCTATAAATACCACGAGGTCCACCATGAACATCTAATACTGCAGGATATTTCTTTTTCTTATCAAAATCTTTAGGTAGTAATACCCAACCTTTTAAATCTAATCCTTCAGATTCATAGTTAATTACATTTGGTTTAGCAACATATTTGTCTTTTAATACTTCACCATTGATATTTGTAATCTTCTTAACTGTCTTACCAGCTAAATCCATTTCATATACTTCTTGTAATGAATCTTCTGTACTTCTAACGAATGCAATCTTATTCTTTACTGTATCTAAGAAGAATACTGTTCCTTGTTCATCAAATAATACTGTCTTATTGAATTCGCTATCATATTTCCAAATCTCAACATGATCATAGTTTGTAGCTAATGTAACAAGGTTATTTCCATTAACTTGTTTAGATTTACCACCACCAAGATATGTATCACCTGCTACACCATCATGTAGTTGACGCTCTGGATCAATCACAACAGTTAATTTATCTTTTTCAATTAAGCAAATATTACCTGTTTCATTGATACCGTATTCTTTCATATCACTAGCTAAGCCATATAGCTTACCATCCATGAAGAATAAGTCACCAATAGAATGTGTATTCTTACCATATACTGTTGAGCATTTCTTTGTCTTTACATCATATGCATATACTTTTTCATAACGAGAAGTACGTACTGCAGCAGAATTAGCTACATAGTATACTTTGTCATCACCTAAGCATAAACTATTTACATTCACTGTAGGTGCTGTTAGACGTTTAACTGTTAGAGTAGGTTCTAATTCAATAGAGAATAATGCTGTTCTATTTTTATTGATGAATCCTTGTCCATTAAACCAATAAGGCACTTCATCAATCACTTGATAATCCGCATCTTTTTTCTTTGCTTCACGTTTTTCAGCACGTGTTTTTTCATCATCTTTGTATGCATCTGGATCATTTGCGTCAATTACACCAATTGCTACATAAGATGTCTTTCCAACTTTCTTGAATGCTCCAACAGGGAATGGTAATTTAACGAAAGGTTGAGCTTCACCACCATTTACATCAATACGATATAAATTTGTTGTGCCAGGTTCATCTTTATCACATGTTCTATTTACGACTAGATGTGTTGCGTCATCCCATAAAACAACTGTTGTGTTTAAAGTAGAAGTAAATTGAGCAGCTTTACCATCTTTTACTAGCCAAACATCACGATGATAACCATTCTTTTCCATGTCAGCTACACCTGTTTGGAATGCTAAATACTTTCCATCTGGTGAGTATTGAAGATTTTCAATAGCTGTATACTTTGTTAGATCTTCAATTTGTAATAATTCTTGTTTACTATTTTTTGCCATATTATTTTCCCTTCTTTTCTGTATGTGCAATAAACCAATTTGTGATTTCATTTAATCTTCTAATACGATGTTCTGGTTTTCCATTACGACTTAGGCCATGATTTTCCCCATGGAATATCACCATTCTAGTTTCTACGTTTTGACAAGTTAATGCTTGAAATAGTTGCATTCCTTCTGGTAATGGGCAACGATAATCTTCATCACTATGAATGAATAATGTTGGTGTTTTCGCACCTTTAACATATTTTAATGGTGAAGCATCCCACATATTTTTCATGTCTGTTAGTGGATTTTTCACGTTATGTTGTTCCGCGTTATACCAGAAACCAATATCTGAAATAAATATCTTAGTCACCCAGTTTGAGATACTTCTTTGTGTTGCGATAGCACAGAATCTATCTGTATGTGTCACAATCCAATTGCTCATAAAGCCACCATAACTACCACCTGTTTCGCAAACTTTTGTAGGATCAATACTAGGATATTTAGCAAGTACTGCGTCTGTAAAATCCATAATATTTTGATAATCTATATCTCCATAATGACCATTGATATCTGCAAATGCATCATCTAAACCATCAGAACCTCTAATATTTGTAAATAATACAAAAAATCCACTTGAAGCCCATATTTGCATTTCATGGCTAAAACTCTCTGCATATATTGCTCGTGGTCCACCATGAATATCTAATACTGCAGGATACTTTTTCTTTGGATTGTAATCTTTTGGATACAGTACCCAACCATGAAGACTAGTATCTGTTGAAACATAATCAATTCTTTCTGGTAGTGCTATATATTTATCTTTTAAGCATTCATCATTTAGACTTGTTAATTTCTTTACTTCACTATCATCTTCATCCATTTCATATACTTCACAAAGATGACTACTATCTTCATAAATAAATGTAATTTTATCTTGACTAGCATCTAAGCAAGTAATTAGTCCTGCTTTATCCCAAAGAACTGTTTTATTAAATTTTTCATCATATTTCCAAATACATACCCGGTCATCATCTGTCGCTAATGTATAGAAATTTGTACCCACACATGCATTAGCTTTACCTGAACCATATGTTGTATCACCAGAAGCACTGTCATATAGAGAGCGACATGGATCAACAATTTTCTCAAAACCACCATCTACAATTCTAGATATATCACCTGTCTCATGTGAACCATACTCTTTCATATCCGATACTTGTGCAAATACTTCATGATTACGAACAAATAGATTATTGATTGCTCGATCCTTTTTGTTATAAAGTGTTTTCTTTTTCTTTGTATCTGTATCATATGTATATACAAGAGATACACGATCATATTTCTCTTTCCAAGTTAAAGATAAATAATAAATCTTATTCTCATCACAAGCATATTCACTTACATCTTCATAAGGTGCTGTAATTCTTTTTACTTTATTTCCATCAATAATGAATAATGCTTTTCTTTCCTTATTAGTAAATCCTTGTCCATTACGCCAATAAGGTATTTCATCAATCACTTGATAATCTTTATTTTTTTCTTTTTCCGCAAGCTTTTCTTTTCTTGTTTCTACATCATCTAGGTAAGCATCTGCATCACTCGCATCAATTAATCCTTGTGCAACATATTTACCATTAGGTAATGGTGTAATGGATAATAAAGGAAATCCTAAATGTAAGAATGGTTCTGCTTCACCACCTGTAACATTTAATTTATAAATATCACTTGTACCTAGTTCACTATCTTCATTTTTTCTTGCGACTAATAATTCATCATTGTTTAACCAACATAAATTACTTGCATTTAAAGAATAGGTTAATTGCTTTGTTACACCATTATTAATGCAATATACAGCATGTTTATAGCCATTCTTTTTTTGATCAGGTGTAGTTACCGTAAATGCAATTCTACTACCATCATTGTTATAAGAAACATTATGTGGAAATTTAAAATTCCATAAGTCATCAGATGTTATTGGAAGTTTATTTTTTGCCATGTTTTTCTCCTGTATATTTGTCAAACCAATCTGTAATTTCTTGTAGTCTTCTTAATCGATGTAATGGTTTACCACTACGACTTAATTCATGATTTTCCCCATGGAAGATACACATTCTTGTGTCAACATTTTGATAAGCTAATGCTTGCATCATCTGCATTCCTTCAGGTAATGGACATCTTCTATCTTCATCACTATGAATAAATAATGTTGGTGTCTTCGCTCCTTCAATATATTTCAGTGGTGAACTATTCCACATACGATCAAAGCCATCAAATAAGCTTTCATCTACTTCTAAGCCACATTCTCCTGGATCAAACCACAAACCAATATCCGCGATAAACGTTAAACTAATCCAGTTTGCAATACTTCTTTGACTCGCTGCAGCACAGAATCGATCAGTATGGCCAACAATCCAGTTTGTCATAAAGCCACCATAACTACCACCTGTAACACATAACTTATCTGTATCTATTGCAGGATATTTTTTAATCACGACATCCGTAAAATCCATTAGATTTTCATAATCTACTGTTCCATATTTACCACGTATATCTGCGTAATCGTCATCTCTTCCATCAGATCCACAAATATTAGTAAAGAATACAAAGTAGCCATGTGATGCCCATACTTGCATTTCATGGAAGAAGGCTTCTGTATACATCGCTCTTGGTCCACCATGTATATCTAATACAGCAGGATATTTCTTTTTTGCATCATAATCTTTTGGATATAACACCCAACCTTTTTGTTCACATCCAGTAGAAACATATTCAATAGTATGTGGTAAAGCAACATACTTATCTTTCACTGCATCACGATTTAAACTAGTAATTCTCTTTACATTTTTACCTGTTAAATCCATTTCATAGATTTCACTTGGTGCTTTAGAATCACTATAGGCAAATGCGATTTTCTTTTTACTAGCATCTAAGAAGAAACATACACCAGGTTTATCAAATAATACTGTTTCATTGAAGTCTTTATCATAGCTCCATATCTCTACACGATCTTCATCAGATACTGTTGTATAGATTTTATTGTTTATGATTTCTTGTGATTTACCACCTAGTAACATGCAGTCACTACCACCACTTGATCCTAATCTTCTATGAGGATCTTTGACAAACTTCATCTTGTTCTTGGTGATTTTCACAAAGTCAGGTGTTTGATTTAAACCATATGTTTTTAGGTCAGCTGCCATGCCATATAATTCATCATTTAAGAAGAAGATATTACGAATCATCATATCTTTCTTGTTATAGAAACTAACTTTCTTATTTGTATCTAAATGATAAATAGATATATCATTCATCCTGCTTTCTTTAGAAACATGTGTTTCACTTAAATAATAAATATCATGATTTTGAATGATGAATGATTGTACATTTTCAAATGGTTCTGTAATTCTCTTTACTTGTGTATCTTGAATCACAAATAATGCATTTCTATTTTTATTCGTAAAGTTTTGACCATTATGCCAATAAGGTACTTCATCAATTACTGTATAATCTTTCTCTTTTTCTTTGCGTTCTAGCTTTTCTTTCCGTGTTTTTTCGTCATCAAGATAAGCATCTGGATCACATGCATCTATTTTACCTGTAGCGATAAATGTCTTTTTATCTACTACTTTCATGGAAGATAAACTAAAAGAAAGTGTCATAAGTGGCATCGCTTCCCCACCATCAACAGATAAAACAAATAGTTCTGTTTGATTTACTTCTTTTTTTGTATTTCTTCTAAGAATTAAATGATTATTATCTAGCCAACATACAATAGACGCATCTATTGTATAAGTCACTTGTTTAGCTTTACCATTTTCACTAATCCAAATGTTTCTTTCATAATCATTTTCTTTACTTCTTGCTTGAGAAACTTGGAAAGCTAAATATTTACCATCAGGTGAATATAACAAATTTTCAGGAAACTTATATGTAAGTAAGTCTTCTATTTCAATAGGTTTTAATTCTTGTTTAGCCATTTCTTCTTTTATACTCCTTTACCTTAAATGCAAGTGCAATTGTCTTACCATCTGTAATTTCACCAGACATAATTTCATCTATAATTTCATCTAATGATTTCAATATTACATCTAAATGTTCATCATCATCTAAATGTTGCCCATGGTAAACGTTTGCTTTTGCATAATATAAATGTACTTTTTCTTGACCATACGCTCCTGTAGGAACAAATTCACCAAAATCGATATAATCTTTTGCATCATATCCTGTTTCTTCTACTACTTCTCTTTTGATTGCTTCAAAAGGATTTTCACCTAGTTCTAGCTTCCCTGCAGGAAACTCTACTAATTCTTTTTCTTGTGCATAACGCCATTGTGAAACAAGAAAAAAATTGCCATCCGCGTTTTCTAAAGCTATCGCTACACCACCAGGATGTTCTACTACTTCTCTTTGAACTATCCTACCATCTGGCAACTTAGCGTCATCTAATCGAACACGAATGACTCTTCCTTTATATTGATATTCTTTTTTAAGTGTTTCTTCTTTTTGACTCATAATTTATTACGACCCTATGCTCACTATTCTATCGCATAAACAAAGAAAATGTACATTGTTTCAGAAAATATTAAATTATTTTTATTTACATTGAAAATAGTTTCATGTATCATTTTCATCATTTAATTGAAAAAGAAAAAAGACTATGAATATCATGATTCATAGTCAAAATATATAAGTGATAATTAGTGAGAAGAAAGAATTTCTTTGACTTCCTCAATAGACATATTTGCAATATCCGCAATATCTTCTATCGATAT
>CAVAZS010000107.1:0-7562 GCA_963593385.1 Lachnospiraceae bacterium
TTTTAACAAGCTTTTGTCATAGGAACCCGACGCATTGAAATTCTTATAATATAAATAAAGCATCTACCTTTTCAAATAGATGCTTTTGAATGAATATTATGTTTGTTATAAACCTATTTTTTAAATAGTTCTGAGTGCGTGCCAAGACGATAAAGCATTAGCACAAGTACGTTATTTTGAATTTCATAAATAAGCAACCAATCAGGTTCAATGTGACATTCTCGCGTTCCTTTGTAGTTCCCTGCAAGATTATGATCTTTATACCTTGTAGCAAGAGTTCCGCCATTTGCAAGAATTTCAATCACTTCAAACAACTTATCCAAATTCTTATTTTGTTTTTTTGCAAGCTTTAGATCCTTTTTAAACTGATTAGTAAACTGCACATCGTATTTCATACTTCCAATGCTGCCTTAAGATCAGCCATATTGGAATATCTTGGAGCTGAAGAATCAGCCATAAGCTTTCTGCCTTCCTCAATAGCTGCAACAGTAGTATCATTAGGTACATCCAGTTTCAAGTCAAAAGGAATTCCGTGTTCACGGATAGCTGTTCTCAAAAACATATTAATTGCAGTTGTCATATTAATCCCTAGTTCATTAAAAATTTCCTCTGCCTGTTCTTTGACGACTTTATCTGTTCGGATATTTAAATTTGTTGTTGCCATACAGAACACCTCCATCTAAAAATATTATATATATAAATGTAGCAGCTATCAATACATCGTAATTATATTATGTATCACATTACATTATATTATGCTAATTCGTCATTATTAAAAAAATCTCACTAGCAAGAGATTTTCTACACTAATGAGATTTTTATACTTATACTATTTAACTTGATTATTCGCTTACTGCTTGTAATGCTTTACGAGCACCATCATAATCAGAATCTACTGCTTTAGCATATCCTGTATGAGAATATACACTGAAGATCTTTTGTCCTTCATCTGTACCGATGATGTTAATTAAAGATTCTTGGATAGCAGCGATGAATTCTGGATTGTAAACATCGCTATTTTCTTTTGTAATAGCAACTGTATCGTTATAGATACCTTCTGTTACACCGATAACATTTAATTCGTTCCAGATAGATTCTGTACGACCGAAACCTTGTTTACCAGTTTCATCTTTTTGATCTTCTGGTAATGTCCAAGCAGCTTCATAGTCATTACGTCCATCAGCGTAGCAAACGATGATATCAACTAATCCATGAGCAGCTTGATCAAATGCTGTTCCATAACCACTATCTAGAGGTACAACGTTAGCTAAATCAGAAATCTTTTTACCATCATAGTTTTCCATTAACCATAATGTTGGATAGATATAACCTGCTGAACTAGATGTCTTTTGAACAGCCCAAGTAGCTTTATTCAAATCATCCCAAGTAAGTTCTTCACCTGCATTTACTTTAGCAGCTAATTCTTTACCATATTCGCTTGGTGTAGCATAGATTAATGAACGATAGTATGTAACTTGTGGTCCATCTTTAGTTGTAGCATTTTCTTCACCATTCCATGTCTTAGGATCAGTAGAGTCATTGCTTAAACCATTTCTTGTTGCTGTAAGGATAACTTCACATTCATCAGAATATAAAGCATAAGTTCCACCAGGTAACCAACCTAAATCAATAGCACCACTTGCTAATGCTTCACCAGTAGCGTCATAGTTTGTACCAACAGTGATATCTACTTTACCGATTTCATAACCATGTTTAGCCATTTCATCAATGATTAATTGGTCTAATCCTTCAGTACCTGTCTTGATAACATCCGCATCTTTAGATGGCACGAATTCGATTTTAAGATCATCGATCTTAGTTGTGGCAGCTGTTTCATCACTTCCTGATGTTGCCTCTGTTGTTGCTGTTGCAGTTCCTGATGAAGAACCACATCCTGCTAATAATGCAATCGCAAAAATTGAAGCAGAAACTTTCTTGAAATTCATTTCTTTCCTCCCGTGTGTATTAAGCACGACTACATTATAGTATAAGAATTTGTCGGATTTTTATGAAAAGTCTTTTATTTATCGTAAATTTTAGTATTTGTTTGCAGAAAATTTTTTCTTAATTAGCGACGATGATCACATTTTTGACATTGCGTTAAAGTATGATCATTATCTTCTTTATAAAAGATACCAGACCACTCACATATGCTTTGTAATATTGGTACAACTGATTTCCCTTTTTCAGTTAATGAATATTCTACATGAGGTGGTATTTCATCATATGATTTACGATTGACTATACCTTCTTCGATTAATTCTTTCAATGTTGCGGCTAAAACAGCATCCGTAATATTCACCATTTCTTTACGTATTGCGCTATAACGAAGTTTCTCATTTGCATTTAATACACATATTATTCTAGACTTCCATTTACCACCAAATATCGTTAAACCATATTCTAGTGGACATCTTATATCTTCTTCTAATTTCTTTTCGTATTTTGCCATATAAAAACACCTTTACTTGTCTTTAATCTAAGATTAATACGTAAAGGTGTATTTTTGAAGTAACTATAAAATTTAATAGTATGTTTGATTAGATTTCTTTTTTGTTATAAGCACCAGGTGTAGTAATGATTACTTTTTCAGGTGTAATAATTAATGCGCCTTTAGCGGTAGCTGCACCATTGAACATTTTTTCTACCATAGCTTTGAATGTGTTCACTACTTCACCTTCTGTAACATATTCTGCTGTACCTTTAACTTGGTATCCTTCAAGGTTTTGAGCATTGTATACAGAAATAGCTATCTTTCCGTTATTTGCTTCAAGATTTTTTAATGTTGTATCGAGGAATACATCACCAACAACTAACTTACCATCTGCTGTAACATCTTTGAATGCTACAGGAACAACATTTGGTTCACCATTAGCACATGTTGCTAAATCCCACATACCTTCCTTTAATACTTTCACTACTGATTCATTTAACATTTTCATACCTCCTAAAGTAGTTTCTTTATGACGCACTCATACTAGCAAATCTACTTTCAAACTAGGAGATATTAGTAAATTTAAGTGTAACTATTAATTTTGATAGTGATACTATTTAACAATTCTGAGGGAGCTTCCTTTATCACTCTTTGTGACAACAATCTTTTGCGGTATGCTTTCTTCTAGTCGTTCTACGTGAGAAATAATACCAATTTGTCTATTTTCACCTGCAATATTTTTTAATACTTCTATTGCTTTTGATAAGACAGATTCATCGAGTGTTCCAAATCCTTCATCAATATACATCGTATCGATTTTCTTACCACCCGCATGATTTTGTACTACATCTGATAAACCAAGTGCTAGTGCCATAGATACTTGGAATTTTTCACCACCAGATAAAGTTTCAGGCTTTCTTTGCTCACCTGTAAATATATCTAAAACGGATATATCTAATCCTGTTTGTTTATTTGCTGCAGCTTTTGTTTGATGAATTAGTTCAAATTGTCCTGATGCCATTACTGCTAAATGTTTATTTGCTGCACTTAATATTTCACCAAAGGCATTACCCATAACATAACGGTCAAAAGTTATCTTTCCACCATCAGTACTATTTGTAGCATTAGCTAAACTAGCTAATTTTAATAGTCTTTCTTTTATTGGTTGATAACGATGTATATTTTCATATTTTTTTCGAATATAACCTAATATATCTTGATGATTTAAATATAGGTTATTTGCCTTTTCTCTTAAAGAAGTTAATTCATTTATTTTGCTTTGAATCTCTTTTAATTCTTCATCTATCTTAGCAATATCACTATATTCAAAATCTTTGCATTTTTCTTTTTGTTCATTTAATTGATTTTTACAAGATTGTAGGTTTGTTTGATAACTTTGAATGTCTTCGCGTGTATCTTTAATCCACTTACTTACATCAGGTAAAGCAACAGATATAACGTTTTCATAATCATTTTCATCATTTAAATGATTCTCTGTTAATGCATTTTGGTATTCTTCCTTTTTATGTTTTAAATCTAGTTCTAAACTCTTTTGTGTATTATTTAGAGAATTTAACTCACCTTTATTTGCACTATATTCTTTTTCCGCATCTTCTTTATCTTTTGTTAAGTTCTTAACTTCATTATTATTACTGTTTATTTTATTTACTGTATTTTGAATACTTGTTTTTACTACATCTTCTGTCAAACCATTCAATTCTTTTTCGATATTTTCTAATTCTGTTTTAATCTTTGTTAGTTGAATGCTTTGATTATTTTTTTCTTCATTCTTTTTATTTAATTTATCTGTATTTTCCTGAAGCTTAGTTTCATTTGTCTTTTTAGATTGTTCTAGTTGATCAAGAGCTTTTTTAGCTTGTTCAGATAGAGTAAATAATTGTTGTTTCTCATCTTTTTCTTTAGAAAGATTTACTTTTAAATTAGTAATAAAATCTGTAGTCAAATCATCGTATGTAGTAATATCTAGATTCATTTGTTTTGCATAATCTAAAGTAGATTTTTTTAATGTATTTACTTCAGCTTCTTTTGTTTTTACTGAAGCTTCTTTATCTTTTAATTTTGTATTTGCGACATCAAATATATTTTTAGCATCATCCACTTCTTCGCTTGTAATGATTTTTTCTTCATCCACTACTAGGCTTTTAATATCCGTTCTAGACAAATGATGACGACATACTGGACAATCCGCTTCACTTTCACTTTCTAATTTAATCTTTAATTCTTTAGCTAATCGATTTGCTTGTGACTTTAAGAAAGAAGAATATAAATCATCATAGATTTTCTTTTTCTCTTGAACTTTTAAATTTAAATCTAGTACTTCTCTATTTAATAAATCAATTAGCTTTTTTTCTTGATTAACTTCATCTATCTTATTCATTAATCCATCTTTTTTTATTAGTGAATCATATTGTTTATTTGCTTTATCATATGCAATTTTTCTATCTGCATATTGATCTGCTATTTGTTGTTTCGCACTAATTTCATCTTCTAATTTCTTTTTAGTTAATTCAAATTCACTTTGTTTAACTTTAAGATTATCTATTTCCCTTTGAATATGATTTAACGCATTATTATGATTATTCCATTCTTTCTTTTTCTCGTTAAATGGCTTAAATTTCTCTAATTGATTATTTAAATGGTCTAATTCTGTCGCAAGCTTCGTATTTTCATCATTAAGTTCTGATACTTTACTATAAGCTTGTATAGCTTTATCTTTCTTTTTAGAAGAAACTTCTAATTTTTCTGATGTGATTCGAATTTCATTTTCATTATTCTTATAACGAACACTAGCATCTTTATATGATTTTTTTAATGGTGATACTTCACGATAAACTTTTTCTACGATTAAAAGATTATTATTCTGTTCATCTTTACCATTTTTTTGTTCTAAAAGATTTTGATAATTATTTTCGTATATTTTTAATCTATCTAATTCATTATTTTGATTTTCCTTCGTTGTCTTTTTAACAAGTATTGTTTTTTCTTCTTCACTTGTTTTCGTATATTGACTATCTAGCTGTTCTTTTTCTTCTTTCTCTTTTTTTACTAATTCTTCTATATTTTTAATACAATTTGGATTTTCGATAGAATAAAGTAAATTATCTTCATTTTCTGGATACATAAAAGAATCCATTTTCACTTTAACAAATTGTTCTTCTGTCTTTACTTTATCTTCTACCATTTTAGAAGCTTCTTTCAGTCTATTTTGGAAGCGTACATATGGTGTATTATCAAATAATTTACCTAAAATCACATTTCTTTCTTCACTAGAAGCAGTTAAGAACTTTTGAAATTCTCCTTGTGCTAACACAATAATTTGTTTAAATTGATTTGCATCTAGGCCAATTATTTCAGTAACTCTACTAGTTACTTCAGTTGGTTTTTCAATTGTTTTATTTGTATCAACTTCATTGAATAATGCATTTATTGTAGGTTTACCATAATCACTTCCATTACGACTTTTAGGAAAATGTATTTTTCTTTCTACCTTATATTTTTTATTATGATGAATAAATTCTAGGCTAACTACTGTATCTATACTTTTATCTACAAAGTCACTATGGAATTCTGCACCATCTCTTCCTGTCCCACTCGCTACTCCATATAGTGCAAAAACCATCGCATCAAATATCGTTGTTTTACCTGCACCTGTATCACCTGTAATTAGATATAATCCAGAATCTAAAGCATTAAAATCAACAATTGTTTCTTCTGCATAAGACCCAAAAGCTTTCATTTTTAATATTAATGGCTTCATTTCACATCCTCCTGCTTCATCATAAAATGGATGATCTTCTCTAAATCATTATTAGAAGGTTGATTTACTTTTTCATCTTCACTTGCATGATTTACTTGTTCTGCAATAAAAGAGATTAAGCTTTGATCCTGTTCACTAGGAAATTCATCATTATTACGACTTCTATAAAAATCGATAAAGAATTCATCTAATGTTTTCTTTTCTGTCCCTTCGTATATATCTCTTTCAATATTGATACGATTTGCAGGCTCATGAACAATTTCCATTAATTTACTATTTTTCTTTTCAAAAATAGATAATAAAGTTTGTCTAGCATCACTAGGAACAATGTCATCTGTGATAACCACTCTGATATATTCATTAGAATTCTTATTTTTTATTTCTTTTTCTACAATTTCAGATAATAATCCCTTAACTTCTCTTAAAGTATGAAGTATAGGTAATTCTTCAATACGATAATTAAATTCTCCCTTTTTACCAAGTTCAACAATAACTGGTCCTTTATGTGATTTTCTTAATTCACCAAAGTGATAACAAAGTGGTGATCCACTATATCTTATATATTCTTCTTTTACTTTTTGAGCCGCATGGATATGACCTAATGCTACATAATCAAATCCTTCATATGCACTCACTTCAATATCTCCTACACCACCTATAGCTGTTTCAGAACCATCTACTTCTGGTCCTGTTCCATTATTTAATACGGTTTGATGAGAGAGAATTACATTACGTTTAGAAAAATCAATATCTTGTTGTTCTAAAAGTCTACGCATTGCTTGATCATAGCCTGTTATTGATTCATCCCCTAAAGCAACTTGTACAGATGCTGGAAATAAATAAGGAACTAGCCAAAAAGTTACTGGTCCATATTCATCATTTAACGTAACATGTTTTATTTCTTTTTCTATTTCCCCGGCAATATAAACATTCTTTTCTTTGAATAAATTTGAACCAAACGATAATCTTGTACCTGAATCATGATTTCCAGCAATCATCATAATTGGAATATTCATCTCAGCTAATGTCGTAATAAAATAATCTAATAATTCTACTGCTTCTTTAGGCGGAACGCCACGATCATAAATATCTCCTGCAATTAAAATGGCGTCAGGATTTTCCTTCTCAACTAACTCAAAGAATCTTTCTACCCAATACTTTTGATCACCTTCACTAACCATAGAGTAACCAAAAAGATTCTTACCGAAATGAAGATCCGATATATGAATAAATTTCATGAATATTCTCCCTTTCTATCATTATGTATTACAAATCAATGTAAACTAATTATCGCATAAAAAAAGATTGAAGACTTTATTTTCTCCAATCTCTTTAACTTTTATTCAACTG
>CAVAZS010000108.1:0-7543 GCA_963593385.1 Lachnospiraceae bacterium
GATACAATTCTATTTAATTTCTTTAATAATGTAATTTGGTCTATGTTTAGATTCCATATATGTTTTTCCTAAGTATTCACCCATAATTCCAATTACAAGAAGCTGAATGCCACCTAAGAAACAGATTATTGCTATTAAGCTAGGATAACCCGCTACTGGATCTCCTATTGTTATAGCTTTAATTACAATATAAAGCATATATATAAAACCAAATAAAGAAACAAATACTCCAGAATATGTAGCTATTCTAAGTGGTGCAATTGTAAACCCAACAATACCATCAATTGCATATGCAAAGAGTTTAAAGAAATTCCATTTTGTTTCTCCTGCTACTCTTTCTACATTTTCAAATTCAATATATTTCGTCTTAAATCCTACCCATGCAAATATACCTTTTGAAAATCTATTATATTCTGTCATAGAAAGGATAGCATCTACCATCTTTCTATTCATTAATCTATAATCTCTTGCCCCATCAACTATTTCTACATCAATCATTTTATTAATTAATTTATAAAACATTCTCGCAAAAAATGATCTAATTGGTGGCTCACCTTTTCTAGTAACTCTATAAGTAGCTGCACTATCATATTCCCCACTTGATACATATTTATACATCTCACTTAATAAAGCTGGTGGATCCTGTAAATCAGCATCCATAATTACCACATAATCACCTTTAGATTCTTTTAATCCTGCTAGTATTCCTGCTTCTTTACCAAAATTACGTGAAAAACTAATAATCTTAATATTAGAATCTTTTTCTTTTAATTTTTCAGATACTACTACAGTATTATCAGTAGAGCCATCATCTACAATTAATAACTCATAATCAATTTTCATCTCATCCAGTTTTTCTTTTAATACTGGATAAAATAAAGGAATAGCTTCTTCTTCATTTTTACAAGGTACTATAATACTTAACATTGTTACCCTCCGATTAAATTTCTAACTTATTTACCATTATTAATTTTCACACTATCATGCAATTTTTGCAAAATACTCAACTAAATTCTTACTGTATCTAATAACTTTTGAATATTATTAGATACAGTGTTATTTCCTAAATAATTTGTCAACGAAATTCCTACACAATTAGCTAATGCTTTATTTATAAATGCATAGTAATCATCAGCTGAAATGGTTTCGATGGCTATATCAGTTTCTAATAAATATTGATAAAATTGTTGGCATATTACAAACTTATAATTTTTAAAAAGCATAGTATCTCCAACTACATCATGTTCTAAACTCTTACATAGTAATATCATTAATGAATGTACATTTTCATCGTAACATTCATCATTCATCCAATCATTACTTATATAATTATTTTCTAGTTCAACGATTATTGTATTAATTTCTTCTTGTATATGATTTAATAGTGATTCTAAATCAAAACTTAAATCAAATATTTTTTTTAGTTTTGTTTTTAATCCTAAAGTTAATACATACATTGTTATACATGATTGAATTCTATTATCTAAATCATCAAAATTACTATTTTGTAAGTACATTTGTGAATCAACAATTGCTCTTTTTAAGAAATAAAATGGTTTTCTATTATGAGAATGTATGACTGGTACACTAGATAATCTAGCCAAAGAATATCCATCTTGTATTAAACGAGTTCCTAAATCTAAATCTTCTGCATATACACCTCTATATTTATATTGATCAAAAACATTTTTCTTTATCAAACAACAAACATCATCTAGTTGAGCATTTTTTCTCATTAATTCTTCATTTGAAACATCATTAGGTAAGGAAGTAATTGAATCTTGTTTATTCATGCCCAAATATTCATTATAAAAATATATATTCAGTGCACCATATAAGTCACAGTCATCCCGTGGTATTTGTCTATTCATTGTGGCTACTGCTTCATTCTTTAATAGTGGTTGTAGTAAATCATATATAAAATGATTACTTGATGGACATGCATCTTGTGTCATAAAAAGTAAATAGTCACCATTGGATTTTTCTGCACCTAAATTTCTTGCATAAGAATGGGAAAATTCTTCTTGTGAAATTTGAATTAATTTCACTTTTTCTTCTTTTAAATACTGTATCGTACCGTCTTCTGATCCACTGTCGACAATTATAATTTCTGTTTTTACATTTTGTTGCTCTTTAACTTTCTTTATTAATACCTTTATATCTTCTCCAGGATTAAAAGTAGGAACAATTATAGAAACTAAAGAATCACATTGTTTATCTTGTGGAAAAGATATTTCTTTAAATTTATGATCAAATGCATTCTCTGAAAAATAGTTTTTATAAATGAATAAACCTTTTTCTATATTAGATTTTATAGAATCTTTATCTAAAATAAATTTATCGATTGATTTAGCTAATTCTAAAGGATCATTGTCTTTATAAACTAAGCCACCTCCGTGTTTAGCAATTAGATTTGCACTACCTGTACTTAGAGAACAGATAACAGGTACGGAATATTTCCATGCTTCTGTAACAACTATTGGCATAGGATCATCTGTAGACGCACAAATTAGGCAATCTATCTTCGAATAGAAAGCAGGCATTAAATCTCTATCTATTTTTTCAATATAAACAATTTCTACATCGCTTTTATAGTTTTTGATTAAATTATATATGTTTGAATCAACTTTTTTTCCAACTAAAACTATTTTGATTTTATCTTTGCCATTAATTTTGTCTAAACTATCCAGTAAAATATCATATCCTTTTCTAGTTTCTAATGTTCCAATCATCGCAAAAATTATCTTAGTTGCGTCTTCAAATCCAAAATCATGTTTATCATCTATCTTGTTAGAATTATTATCTGGCAAGAAATAATATAACTCATCAATTTTATATCTTGGTCTATATTCATGCATTCTTTCTTTAGCATAATCCCCCACAGCATAAATTAAAATGTTATCGCATAAATTATCAGGTAGATACTTAATTTGATCTTCCATACCCATATAACAAGTTTTAGATTCATGTATCCACCAAATCACTTTATTATTTGTACCATTCAATCTAGAAATAAACTTTGCAAAAGTAAGTGTATTAATAAAGATAAAATTAAATAAATGATAAAAATTATCTAATAAATTATTATGAAATAAATCACTATAAATGATTACAGGTATGTCATTAGAAATAAATTTTGAAGTTAAAAAACCATTATTAGGAGAAATCACTACAGGATAATACCCATTATTCTTTAGATAAAGAACAGCATTAAATAATGCAATTGGAGCACCTGTCAAATCCATTTCATGAGACATTACAAGTACATATTTATCACTATCAATTATTTCACTTGGTTTAGAATAAACTTTAGCTCCTTCTAATTCTAAAATTGAAAAAAATAAATCTAAATTAACATCTTTTTTATCTGAAAGACTAAACTTATTGCTTTGATGAAATGAATAAGTAGCAGTCTTTACAAATAATTCTCTATCTTCATACATACCATAGATTTCATAATGTAGTAGAGGATTCATATTACCTATATCAGGATTTGCTTTACGGTAAGAACCACCATTAAATTTAATTGATGGATTATAGCCAATCCTATACCCATTATTCAAATAATGAGATGCGGCTAAATCCAATTTAATGTTATATGTTTTTGAATACCACTCTTTATCAAAATAATCTGAATTACTGATAATAGATTGTGGACTTATATTTTTCAAAACTTTCTTTATTACTTTTTTCATCTTCTATTCCATTCTAATTAATATCTTTATTGCTAAATCCTAAGAATCTATATACAATTGCTTACCATTCTATTTTCAAATTTTCCATATACTTCATAATGTAGAAGTGGATTAATCTGTTCACTTTTTACATCACTATAAATTGCATTATATTTTTCACCATCAAAAGCTAATGATGGATTATATCCCAATTTATATCCATATTTCAGATAATGTACAGCAGCATCTTTCTTCTTTATTCCATATTCATTTGAATACCATTTAGCATCAAAGAGTTTGCTATTTTTAATAATCAATTGTGGAATAATACGTTTCTCTATTCTTAATACAACTTGTTTATATTTTACTACTTTACTTGTACTAAGATTCATTTTACTTTTATTAAAAATACCCAAATTATTACTTTGTGTAATTTCATCAGTTAATTCTTGCTTTTGAAGTTTTAAATCGTGATTAGTAACAATCATGCTAGCGATTAATGTTGAATGATAAAAATTATGATTTAGTTTTATTTCATTGTTATATTTGGCATTAATATACTTGATAAAAGTATTATTATCATAAGGACTATAAAAATTTGAAGAAATCTTTTTACACTCATTATCAAAAATACCATTTTCTAGTTCATCTTCATTTGTAAAAACTGTACATTCTTTAAAATTAGTTTTTTCTTCAATCGTTATATTGTCTCTTAAATATATTGCGACTTTTTTATTGTACATTTCACAAGTTAATAAATTCGAATTTGTAGATGTTGTAATAATTAGTTTTGCTTTTGCTATTAAATCAGAAGTTTCAATATCACTAAGTAATGAATTTTCATTTTTGAATTTCAGTCTATCTAAACAAGTAGAATAAGCATTTTTGAATTTCGTTAAACTATATGTTACTTTTTCTGATAACAAATCATTTTTATCATTTACCCAAATCATATTAGCTTGGCCATTATTCTTTTGCCATAAGTATTCGAATACGGATCGATGAAAATCTACTACATCTTTTGATGAATAATATTCTTTATATAAATCACTTAAAACTAAAACATATTCTCCATCATATATATTTTGTTCTTTTAAAGGATATCCAATGTAATCACATGTATTCGCGTTATTTTTTGCTAAAGATAAAACATTATTTTCATTTATTGATAGTGGTTCTACTTCATAATCTAAATATATTACAGGAACTTCAATACTATAAAATACACTAACTATAGCTTGATAAATCAAATTATCACACGATATATTTTTAAAGGTTGTAAGAACAATACCACATTGCGATAATACATTAAAATCTAACTTATCTAATGGATAGTAATATGTATTTTCTTTTTTAGATAGTGATTCTCTAAAAAAATCATCTTCATTTATTGATTCAATCGCAATGTAGAAATTTATATTGTTATTTTCTTCTACAATCTTATATATAATTTCTAATTCTTCTTTATCTTTTAAGTACACAAAAATATTCATAGACTTCCCCGACTATCTAGTTTCATTCAACCATGCTATAAAATCACTATTTAAAGCACATTTTGATGAATGATTTTCAACAACATCTTCATAGGCTCTTTTTCCTACTTCACTTAATTTGTCTCTATTATTGTAAATATATTCTAATTTATCTATAAAATTGTCATGGTATAAATAGCCATTTACCCCATCTTTTATTGCTGAAGCAAATTCCGCTACATCAGCAGCTAATATAGGCGTTCCAACCGCACCAGCTTCTATATACTTTATATTACTTTTACCATCATTAAATGCACCCTGACTTAAAGGACATAACAACAAATCATATTGGCTATAAGTTTTTATCATATTATCAAATGTTTGTAATGGAATATTTTTAACCCTATCACTTAACCACAACATTTCTTTTTGGTTAATAGATTCCCCTAATATCGTTAAAGAAACATCTGTATGCTTGCTCATAAAAGTTAATAAATCTAGATAGATTTGTTTAAAATCATTTATATGTGTTTTTGTACCAGAAGCATATAACAAATTAAATGTTTTATGTTCTTTTTTTAAATTATATTCACAATATTTAATATCTATTTGATTAGGTAAAACCAACGCTTTTCTCTTATATTTTTGTTCCATTACAGTCTTTATCTTATTTGTTGAAACAACCATTAAATCAGCATATGCATAACTATCAGCGGCATTATTGTAACCACATACAATTTGATCTTTATCATACGTTTTCGATAAAAAAGCACCATCTTCAGCAAATTCATCATGGATTAGCATATCGTCTAAATCTATTGCAAAAGATCTATTTATTATTTGGCTTCCTCTTACTTTTTGAATAATAGCCTGTACATTAGCTAGATTGAAGTATGGTCTTGAATACAATATTTTATGAGAAGCGTCAATTATTCCAAGCACTTTTTCGATATTTTCATTAGTATTACAAAGAATAGTTTTATATCCTAGTTCCTCTAATCTTTTTTGTAAAAAAAGTAGTCTCCAAATTACCGTACCACTATTTAAAGGTGCTTCAGTCAATAAAGCTATATCATATTTATATTTTTTCTTGTTTATATACTGTAGCTCTTCATCAGAAATACTAGCATTTAAATGTTTATATTCTTCTTTTCTTTTTGGGTTATATAGTGCAGAAGTACTATTTTCAACTGAAAAATCACAAACTGTAACTGGTACATATTGAAATGTTGCACCTTTTACTTGTAACTCTTGCCATTTTTTCCAATCTGCATATATAGGAAATGCTAGATTATATCCTTCTTTAAGTTTATTTCTTTTAATAAACATTGCTTGATGACATATATTTGCTTCAAAAAAGTATGTATCTGAAATATATTTTGGAGCTTCATTATGTTCTTTTTTAAAATTTGAAATAAAATCATAATCACCATATACAACATCAGAGCATGGTAAGTAGGAAAAAACATTTTTTAGTACATGGTTATCATGGTAAATATCCCCTGCATTCATAAAGCTTAAATATTCGCTTTTTGCTGCAGCTATTCCTTTATTTTGTGCATCATATATCCCATTATCCTTCTCAGAACACCACCAATCTGGTTTTCTTTCAAGATTATTTATATATTCTACAGTTCCATCTGTACTACCACCATCCACAACAATCCATTCATAATCTTTATATGTTTGGTTGATTATACTTGTAGCAGTTTGTTTAAGACCTTCCAAATTATTATAAGTGACGGTTATAATACCGCATTTAATTTCTTTATCTCCTGCTGGAATATATTTATACCAAAAATCATTATATTGATACTTTCTCCAGGCATGACACCCAAAAGGTAGTTTATTTCCATTTAATTTGTACAGATAAGATGGACTTGTTTCAAAAGCAAAGCGAGCTGCTTGTTTGGCGGATGGCCTTTTCAATTTCCAAGGAGTCGCATCTAATCCATAGCAAAAATATCCATCTTCATACAAATCTGCATAATTTTTTACCGATTCTTTTGCTTTATCACTAGTGACTTCAATCATTTTACTGATTTTTCTTAATGAAAAACCACCATTTCCTGAGCACCATAGTTTACACCCTTGCTCATGTGTAAAATGTTTTTCAAACCAAGGAGCCCCAATATAATCAAAGTTTTTATTACACCAATAATCTAGTTGATCACTAAAAACCCAAGCATCCGGTTGACAAATTAACATATATTTATATTCTGAAAATCTTGAATAAAAACTTTGGCTAAGCATTATTTCGTTGTATCCGGCAATCCCCGTAAAATATTTTTTATCAAAATATGCTACAGAAACAGCTTGCCCAATTAACTTATCATAAGCTGAACAATCTAATCCTTCAGGACTCATAAACATTACATCATGTGTATCCCCTAACAC
>CAVAZS010000109.1:0-7464 GCA_963593385.1 Lachnospiraceae bacterium
TTCGGAACTTCATTTTTCAATTAATTTGTCAATAGTCTTAACTTACCAGCATTGAACATCTAGCTAAAACTTCTTTTGTTTTAATTCTTTATTTGGTAAAAATAAGTTCATATATTTAATGATACTTTTTTTAGAAAACATATCTACACTTTGACTTGTTCCATCCACTAAATTTACAACCAATAAATCACTTGATGGATGCCATTCATATTGCCAATTTACAATTTCATCCCAATATATAATTGAACATTGTTCTCTATTTCTTGTATTAAACATAATAAGATAATCTTGGGTAAAGCGAACTAATTCTCTATCTGGCATAAAGCATAAGGCAAACATTGGTATCATCACTAAACAAACTAAAGTTGATGAATAATAACTTGAGCGAAAACTAACGATTAATCCAATAAACATCAAAAAGACTAATATGCCTTTAGGTTTAACACATACGCTATATAGAGTCGGTGAAGTATTTGGAAGATTTCTAATTTTAATTGTTTGCGATTTCATTACACTTATTATAACACTGCATTTACTTTTCTTTTATTCACATTTATTTTATATGAACTGATATAATACTTTTTGGGTGAAAAATATGAATTCTATCAGTTATTTAATTTTTAAAAATGAATCTTTATTAGCAATACTATTAATGATATTCATTGCTTTTTTTATATGTTTAATTTTAAAGAAAATTATTCCTTCTTTTACTTATCAAAGACCTAAGTTAATAAATGAAAGTCATTTACGGCCTTCTAGCACTACGAAATATACAAATATAGATTTAGTTTGGATGATTTTCTTAACTAGCATTTATGCTATTGTCTCTTTATATAAATTAGGAAATACGACGATGCCTACGACTACTTGGCAACCTTCTAATAGTTCTCAACAAATTATTTTTGAGTTAACTGAAGATACTAATTTTGATGAAGTGATTGCATTTTATTGTGAAGGTGATAACAACAGTAATCTTTCAACATATCAATTAGGAATTAAAGATATCACAATATCTGGAAGTAATGATCTTAACACTTGGGATAATATTGTCACCTATACTGATGGTAGTATATATGCATATAAAATCACAACAGGTGATTGGAATTATCGTTACATTAAATTAGACTCACAAAACGCTAATGCGTCCTTAACAGAAATTGCATTTAAGCAAAAAGATGTTGATGCTTTATTACCTATATCTATATATCAAGATGATTATAGTGACTCTAGTTATCCAGCAACATTATTAATAGATGAACAAGATGAAGTAATCTTACATCCAACATATTTAGATCAAAGTTATTTTGATGAAATTTACCATCCTAGAAATGCTAATGAAATTGCTAGTGGTGAATATATGTATGCGAGTGTTCATCCTCTTTTAGGTACAAGTTTAATCGCCTTAAGTATTAAGATACTAGGTAATAATCCTTTAGCTTGGAGACTACCAGGAGCTTTATTTGGTATATTTATGGTTCCCCTATTCTATATGATGATTAAAGAATTATTTCATAAAAGAAATAGTGCAATACTTGGAACAATATTATTAGATGTAGAATTCATGCACTTAACTACATCAAGAATTGCTACATTAGAACCATTTAGTGTATTCTTTATCCTTTTAATGTTCTATTACATGATTCGCTATATTAATACACATTTCTATGACACCAAATTTTCTTATAGATTATCACTACTTGCTAGAAGTGGTATCGCTATGGGACTAGGAATTGCGACGAAATGGACTGCTTGCTATAGTGCTGTAGGACTAGCAATATTATTCTTTGTACATTTATATCAAGAATATCATATCTATAAAAAGAATAAGGATTTAGCTATATCCGAAAAATTCAGTGAAGAAACATTACTGACTATCTTATGGTGTTTCATTGTATTTATCTTTATTCCAATCATCATCTATTTTGTATCGTATATTCCTACAAAAGTATGGCGTGATGGATATAGTATTTCTAATGTTATTTCACAAATACAGTATATGTATAAGTATCATATTAATTTGAAAGCTACACATCCTTATCAAAGTTCTTGGTGGCAATGGATTTTAGATATTCGCCCTATCTGGTATTACTATGGTACAGATGTAAATGGTTTAAGTCATACAATATCTTGTTTTACAAATCCTATTATTACTTGGGTTGGATTAATCAGTACTATTTATACATTCTATGCTATGTTTAAGCACAAATCTAAGATTGCATTTGTAATATCAATTGGCTATATTACCGCATTATTCCCTTGGATTTCATTTGTACAAAGATGTATATTTGCATATCACTTTTATCCAACAAGTTTTTTCATGATACTTTCTATTGTATATATGTGTACAAAACTAGTTTCCTATAACAAGAAATATGATAAATTCGTTAAAGGATTTGTTATCGTTTCCATTTTGACATTTATCTTATTTTTACCTGTTATTGCAGGACATGGAACTTCATTATCTTATATTCATATGTTAGAGTGGTTTGGATCATGGTACTTTGGTTAAAAAAACATCAATTCGTATTACGCATAGTTATTGCATTAATCATTGCAATTGCCTTTACTTTTCCATATTTAACAAAAGATTTTTTAGGAATAGAACATGATACATTTTTTCACTTATCTAGAATTACAGGACTAGCTACATCAATCAAAGAAGGCAACTTCTTCCCTAGCATTTATCCATACAAAAATAATGGGTTTGGATATGCTAGTCCCCTATTCTATTGTGATTTTTTCATTATTATTCCTGCTATCTTTTATTTATTTGGCTTATCTTTAGCAAGTTCTTATAAATTATTAATCTTCTTATTTACATTTTTTAGTGCTCTTGCAATAGAAGATTTATTAAGTCGCATTAGTAAAAATAATAAAGTGATGATAATTGGAACAATCGCTTATACTTTTTCTAATTATCATATTACTGATGTATATGTAAGAGGTGCTCTTGGCGAAGTATCCGCAATGATGTTCTTACCAATTTTATTAAGTGCAATATATGAATTAATTTACAATCAAAAAGTAAATAAATGGTATCTATTAACACTTAGTTTAACAGGACTTATCTTTTCCCATAACCTTACGTTCTTATTAGGAATGATTGTATTAGTAATCTTTATTTGTATTAATCAAAAAAAGATAAATAAAAGAATATTTCTATCTATATTTAAAGGTTGTTTTATTGCATTCCTATTAACTGCATGGTTCACTTTACCAATGTTAGAGCAAACTTCATACCAAGATATGTATTTGCATTATTATGGATCATCAAGTTCACTAGAATCTTATACTATGCCTATATGGAAATTTTTCGCGAATACAACAGTATTTGGATATGGTGAGAATACGCAACCTGTTAATAAAGCAATGTTAGTAAATGTAGGATGGTTTTTAACTCTTATCCCTATCTTTTATTTCTTTAAAAAGAAAAAGAATACATTTGTCTATCACACTTGTATTCTTGGTTATATTTTCATGATATTACCAATTAATTTTATCCCATGGAAATATTTAGCCTTTATTAGAATACTTCAATTTCCTTGGAGACTTGAGTTACTTGCAATGACATTATTAACAATACCTGCTTCATTTATTGTGACTAGTGTACCAAAGAATGAGAGAAAGTTAATCACATCCATTTGTGCATTCTTCTTGCTTATAGAAGGAGCGTATCATTTATATCCTGTATATAGTCGAACATTTGGTATTACAAGTGCAAATGCATATGAAGATATTACTACTGGTAAACTATGTGATCCATATTATTCTGCTACATATATGCGTGTAGAACTAGCAGGTGGTGATTATTTACCAATGGATTCTGTTGATTTTAGATCATATACTCCAACGATTAAAACTACTTCTTCAGAAGAAACCAATATTGATTATACAAAGACAGGAACAACATTAACTTTTGATGTTAGTGAGCAATATCAAAATGCACAACTTGTATTACCAATCACAACATATAAAGGTTATCATCTTTATTACAATGGAGAAGAAATTCCTATATCTAGATTCCATGGTTTAATCTCATTTATCTCTGAAGGTACAGGAACATATACATTAAAATATGAATCAACTACAATCAGAAAGATATCTCTAGGTGTATCATTTACTACTTTCTTCTTACTTATTATTACATTTTTCACAAGAAAACATCACTAAGCAACATAAAAAGGACTTTCGTCCTTTTTTCCTTATTCAGGTTTAGAGAATGGTGTAGCACCAGAAGTAACATCTGCTGCACTCTTTAAGTACATAGGTGCTTCTTCTAAATGTAATGAATCAAATACAGTAACTGTTTCTCCTGCTTCAGTTACATAATCAACTTTCATTACATATCCTTCTGCTTCACTTTCGTCAACTTTAACGTTGACTGTTACAGATTCACCATCTTTTAATTCAGCATCTAGATAATTACTCCCTTTATCATCTGATGTTGCGTCATAGAAATATAATTCTGTAACTGTTTCACCACTGTTATTTGTTACTTCATACTTTCCTTCAGTAACAACTTCAGCGGCTGCTTCTGTTTCTTCTGGGGCAGCAGTAGAAACAGGTGTAGCTGTAGAACTAGCAGTAGAAGAACTACAAGCTACTAGTGTAAGAGCTAGTGCACTCACACCAAATAATTTAGATAATTTCATATTTCTCCTCCTTTGAAATTCTCCATTTATTACTATACGGATTTTCATCTAAATTTCAATCAACAAAGCATTAAAAATGTATGATAATTATGCGAAATTTTAACAATTTTAATATATTAAAAAAATAGTGAAAACTAACTCTATTTACAAATATAAAAAGATGATAATTTTTAGTATTATCACCCTTTTCAAATTAATATAAATCGTAGTAAGTAATTAGCTCAACATTACTATCTTTAATCATCTTTTTAATTACAGGAGAAGTCATCATTTGATGATCTCTTATTCGTTCTATAGACAATGAAGACATTTCTAATAGTTCTGCATCTAAGAAAGCAGGATGTTGACCAATAGCAGCATATTCATGTGACATTAATTCATCCCAATGATCAATAACAGATTGTGTTGGATTTTTCTTTAATTGATCACTTGCATCAAATGTTTTATTTTGACTTGCTTTATCAGTCTTTTCTTGCATCAAAATAAAGAACAAGTTTGCAAATTCATATTTTTTCTGTAATTCCATTGCTAGAGGAACACCTGTTTCTTTACTGATTTGAGCCATCGCTTCATTATATGTTTCATGGCCTAAAGAATGTGGTGCAAGATATCCTGGTTTATAACCACCTGTTAATTCCACAAATTTATCATATTGTGCTCTTAGTTCTTTATATACTTCATCATATGGAAACATTTCTCTTCGTCCTTCTTCAGTTTTAAAGCGTTCATCATGAATTCTTTTTCCTGAAGAAATAAACATTCCTTGATCATCAATCAAATGAGGAATATCACTCTTATTCAATAAAGATGGTCCAGAAACAAGATTAAAATCTATTCCAAAACAGACTTTATCCCTTCTTTCATCCATATAACTAACTGCGAGTGGTGCATATGGACTATTCGCAAATAAACCAGTATTTCTTAATATACCATTATCTATTGCGTCCACAATTCCATAGATAACTCCTTTAGTAAAGCCAAAATCATCACCTTGTACTAATAACTTCATTTGTCTCACCTATTAATACAAATCATAATATGTAATAAGTTCTACATGATTTTCTTCTACTAATTTTTTAAGTACAGGAGAAGTAACCATTTGTAAATCTCTTACTCTTTCTAATGATAAAGTTGTTAAATCTAATAAATCACCATCAACGTATCCCGGATGACCACCAATACATACATATTCATGTTTTAATAATTCATCAAAGTTATCTAATACATCTTTTAATGGATTCTTATTTAATTGATCATTTGGATCAAATATCTTCTTTTGCGATGCTTTATCTACTACCCCACTTGCTTGTTTAATATCACGAATACTAATAAATCCAAGTTTCTTTTGTAAATCCATTGAGAAAGGAATACCTGTTTCTTCACTTAATGCACGGATTGCGTCCATATAGTTTTCATGCATCAAAGAATGAGCATGTAAATAACCAGGCTTTTTTCCTGTCATCTCAATAAATTTATCGTATTGAGCATGTATTTCTTTAAATGTTTCATCAAATGGTGATAATTCTCTTCTTCCTTCTTCTGTAGCAAATCTAGGATCTTTAAGTCTTGCGCCAGAGCGAATAAATTCACCATTTTCATCGACTAAGTGAGGAATATCTTTAGGATCACTTACACTTGGTCCAGAAACAATATTAAAATCTATACCGAAACAAGCTTCAGGCATTTCAGGCATTAAACTTACTGCTAGCTTAGCACTAGGCATATTTGTAAAAATACCTGTATTTCTTAAAATACCATTTTGAATTCCTTCACGAATTCCATAAGTTACTGCTTTTGTAAAACCATAATCATCACCTTGTACTAATAATTTCATAAGTCCTCCTATGCTCTATTTTTTATGTGATTATCTAATAAGTTATAAATCTTTTCTAAACGTTCCATATCAATTTCATAATCTTTATTTGTACATGTCTTATGAATAACAAACATATGATTTTCAATATCACCACAACTGATTTGAATCATATTATTAAAATACTGTAAGGCATTTGTTGGATTATGATACTCTTTTGAAATATATCCTTGTATACATAAATCTGAAGCATCTACACCTTCATTAAACGCAACACAAGTATCTTTACCATATGCTAAACCATCTAATAGGATAACTTCTTTTGATGTATCACCTATTTTCTCTTTTAACGCTTTTAAGCCTTCATAAGTATTTGTATTTTGATCTAGTAGTACATATGCAACATTAGAACTTTTATTTTTTTCTACGAGTTCCATTAATACAGCTACAGCAGCACTATTTCTTGAAAAATTCACTTTATTACTTGTTCCTTTTAGAAAAATAAAAGTAATGAGTATGATAAGTGCTACTAAGATAATTTTTACCCATTTCATTAATGAACTAGCTGTCTTAAAATCTAATAAAATTACATATGAAAGAAAAATACACATTAGCATTACAACAATATCAATAACGATTTTCTTTATTCCACTATTTACATTACTTTTTGCGGCAAATGGATAATAGTCTTGAGGAATAAGAGATTTAGCTGGAGTATCGTAACTTGCACAAATAATCGTATTTGCGTTCTTTAAATCACCAATCACTAAATTTGCCAGTTGATACAAACTACCATGTTTTGATATAAATTCTGTTTTGAATCCTACTTCCTTGCAATGCTTGACCACTTCATTTAAGAAGCATTCTTTTTGTTTTAGGGTATATCTTTGGGATAAAGTTACACCATATAACATCATGTTCTCTTTCATATATTTCACCTATAAATAAAAGCGACGAAGCTAGCCTCGTCGCAAAATACTATTTTTTAGAAAATTCCAA
>CAVAZS010000110.1:0-7416 GCA_963593385.1 Lachnospiraceae bacterium
ATCCAAATAGATTATGTAACATAACAACAACGATAATAAGCATACTAGAACTTAGTATTTTAGATGCGTTAGCAGATACAACAGACGCAAGAATAGCCATAATTGCAATAGTAGAAATAAGGGGAAGGATTTCAACTAATTGTTCTGTTAGTTTCTTGAAGAAATAATGAAATAGTAATCCTAAAAGTATTGGAATAATTACAACTTTAATAATGGATATAAACATACTTAATACATTTACATCAATACTTTGACCTGCATATAACTTAGTTAGTAGTGGCGTCAAAATAGGCGCAAGTATTGTTGAAACAGATGTCATACATACAGATAATGGAACATCCCCTTTAGCAAGATATGTCATTACATTTGAAGCTGTTCCACCAGGACAAGTACCAACTAATATGACACCAATAGCTAACTCATCACTAAGATGAAATATCTTTGTTAATACAAAAGCTAATAGAGGCATGATTGTAAACTGTGCGATACATCCAATAAGTACATTTTTAGGTTCACTAAAAACTACCTTAAAATCATTCGCTTTCATTGTTAGTCCCATACCAAACATAACAATACCAAGTAATACATTGATGTAACTTGTTTTTATAAAACTTACAGTATTAGGAAAAAATAAAGAAATCAAAGTAGTAATAATAATCAATACTGCCATATATCGACTAACAAAATTAGTAATCTTTTTTAATGCGTTCATAACTACCTCCACCTGTTTATAGCAATGATTGTATAACAGCTACTTTGTTTTAGACAAAATAAAAACTTCCTTAATGGAAGTAATCAAATCCTTGTAGGTAAGATATAACGAATTAAAATGAAAAAAATAATTAAGTATGAAATTACGTATCAATTCCTTATAGGCAAGGTGCAACCCGTGGCACAGCGGATGAAGAGCCCTTACAACGACGCAAATCGCTTGTATCAATTCCTTATAGGTAAGGTGCAACTACAAAGTGTTGCATGAGCTGGGATATTATTACGTATCCTACTCCAAGTATCAATTCCTTATAGGTAAGGTGCAACAGTTGAAGAACGGTTCGAGCGTGAATGAATGCAACGTATCAATTCCTTATAGGTAAGGTGCAACCCAATTATCATACGGAGAGATTGGTCTAGATTATGAGCTACTGTATCAATTCCTTATAGGTAAGGTGCAACATAATGGATAAAGAATTGAACTATAAAGGAAAAGGTATCAATTCCTTATAGGTAAGGTGCAACAAGAAAGTGATGAAATCGTTTGCGACACCACTCGTCGTATCAATTCCTTATAGGTAAGGTGCAACGAAGATGTAACACTTGGATATCCACGTTGGACAGTTGGTATCAATTCCTTATAGGTAAGGTGCAACTCGACTTTGAAGAAAATTCATCTTATAAACCATCAGAAGATGAGTATCAATTCCTTATAGGTAAGGTGCAACAGGCACGAGTGACCAGAAACTCTATGGTGTTTTTGACATCATGTATCAATTCCTTATAGGTAAGGTGCAACAACAGTATTTATGCGGTTGTTGAGAACATTATCATATGAAAAGTGTAAAAAATCAAGGATTTCGGGTCAAAAAGTCGGTCGCTGATTTTGACTGGATGCTCGATTTTTCGCATAAATAAGCGAAATTTGATTTTTACGAAATTTTACGATTTCAGCGACCGACTTTTTGGGGTATTTTTGCCCTAAAAATGGCTATTTTTGCTACTTTTTGGGTGAAAATACAATTTTTTGAATCTTCGAAATACCGCATAAATAAAGGACATTTCGAATGTTTTAATCTTCAAAAATCAGCGACCGACTTTTTTTGGGAAAATATGAGTTTTTTTAAGGATTCTATAGGTAGATTAGAGAATGTAATATAAAATATTTGTAAGTAAGGGGATAAGAATATGACATCTACTTTATTGACAGATTTACTTAAGAGTTTAAGTTTATTAGGACTATTTTTAATTATAGGTTTTATATTACGGGCTAAAGTAAAAGTGTTTCAAAAGACATTTATTCCTGCTTCTGTTTTAGGAGGTACATTACTACTAATACTAGGACCACAAGTATTAAATGTTTTACCTACACCATCTAGTTGGTTTGATTATTATGCAATTATTCCGGGTATCTTAATTGTTCCTGTTGTTACGGCTACACCATTAGGATTAAAACTAGATAAAAGTAAATTTGACGAGCAATATGATACCTTAAAGAATGTTATTCCATTAGCTTTTATTGGGTTGACGGTATCGATGCTACAGTTTGTAATAGGATTTGGTACAAACTTAATGTTTCAAAAACAATATGATTTATATGATGTATTTGGAATTGAGTTAGCTATTGGTTTTGTTGGAGGTCATGGTACTGCTGGAACACTTGGTAATATGCTATCAGATATGAACTTATCTTATTGGCAAACAAGCCAAGGAGTTGCGATTACTACAGCTACATTAGGATTAGTTGGTGGAATTTTGATTGGTATTTTATTAATCAATTGGGCAGCACGTTCTGGTAATACATCATTACTTTCTAGACCGGCAGATATCCCTAAATCTTTTCAAATAGGATACGAAAAAGATCAAACGAAACAATTATCAGCAGGTAAAGAAACGACAATGTCTTCTTCAATAGATGTACTTGGATTCCACGCGGCCATAATATTTCTAGGTTGTGGATTAGCTTACTTATTATTAAAAGTATTTAAAACATATAATGTTCCTATTCTTTCGGGTATATCTGTATGGGCTTATGGAATGATTGTAATGGCTGTGATTTGGTGGATTATCTGTAAATTAAAAGTAGATTATTTAATTGATTCGAAGGTAAAAGGTCATATTACTGGTTCTCTAACAGAATTTGCAGTGATTGCGGCTATTGCGAGTTTACCTTTAAAAGCTGTCATGTCCTATCTTTTACCTATTATTGTAATGAGTGTATTAGGATATATTGTCACAACATTTACTTTATTATTTTTATGTAAGAAATTATTAAAAGGATATTGGTTTGAACAAATGATAGGAACTCTCGGTATGGCTACAGGTGTATTTATTACAGGAGTCTTACTATTAAGAATATGTGATCCTGATTTAGAAACTCCAGCACTAGCTAGCTATTCAATTTCTTATTCCATTACTAGTGTAGTATATTTTGCAATGTTGAATCTATTTATTCTTTTACCTATACAAATAGGGGTATTACAGACAACCATGATTGCATTTGCGATTTCTGTTGTATTTTTGATTGGTAGCTTTATATCAAGTAAGATAGCTTTTGGTAAGTCGTTCAAAGGAAATTAGGAGGATTAAACAATGAGAAGTGATACAGTAAAAAAAGGTAAACAACAAGCTCCACATCGATCTTTATTTCGTGCTTTAGGTTTTACAGATGAAGAACTAGAAAGACCGTTAATTGGTATAGTTTCTTCTTACAATGAAATAGTTCCAGGACACATGAATCTAGATAAGATTACAGAAGCTGTAAAACAAGGTGTAGCTATGGCAGGAGGAACACCAGTAATGTTTCCGGCTATTGCGGTATGTGATGGTATTGCGATGGGACATGTTGGTATGAAATATTCTCTTGTCACAAGAGATTTAATAGCTGATTCTACAGAAGCTATGGCTATGGCACACCAATTTGATGGATTAGTTATGATACCAAATTGTGATAAGAATGTACCAGGTTTATTAATGGCTGCAGCTAGATTAAATATTCCTACTATATTTGTAAGTGGTGGACCAATGCTTGCGGGTCACATTAATGGCCAAAAAAGAAGTTTATCTAGTATGTTTGAAGCAGTTGGTGCTAACGTTGCTGGAAAAATGTCGGATGAAGAGTTAAAACAATTTGAAAATAAAGTATGTCCAACATGTGGTTCTTGTTCTGGCATGTATACAGCAAATAGTATGAATTGCTTAACAGAAGTATTAGGAATGAGTTTAAGAGGTAATGGTACAATTCCTGCTGTTTACTCGGAAAGAATACAACTTGCAAAACATACTGGTATGCAAGTGATGAAATTAGTAGAAAATAACATATGCCCAAGAGACATTATGACAAGTAATGCGATTCATAATGCACTTACAGTAGATATGGCACTAGGATGTTCTACAAATACAATGTTGCATTTACCAGCTATTGCACATGAAATAGGATTAGATTTTGATATTGAACTAGCAAATAAAATTAGTGAAAATACACCGAATTTATGTCATTTAGCTCCTGCTGGTCCAACTTATATTGAAGATTTAAATGAAGCGGGTGGCGTTTATGCAGTGATGAGTGAATTGAATAAAAAGAACTTGTTGAATCTAGATTGTTTGACTGTAACAGGAAAAACAGTTGGAGAAAATATTGAAGGTGTTGTAAATAAGAATACTGAAGTAATTCGCTCTATAGATAACCCATATTCATTAACTGGAGGACTTGCAATACTAAAAGGAAATCTTGCGATAGATGGTAGTGTGGTAAAACGTTCAGCAGTAGATGAAACAATGCTAGTACATACGGGTCCTGCTAGAGTATTTGATTCGGAAGAAGACGCAATAGCAGCTATTAAGGACGGAAGGATAGTTCCTAATGATGTTGTAGTGATTCGTTATGAAGGACCAAAAGGTGGACCTGGTATGCGAGAAATGTTGAATCCTACATCAGCTATTGCAGGTATGGGATTAGATAAGAGTGTAGCTTTAATTACAGATGGTCGATTTAGTGGGGCATCTCGTGGAGCTTCAATTGGTCATATTTCTCCAGAAGCAGCAGTTGGTGGAACAATAGCTTTAGTTGAAGAAGGAGACATGATTAAAATTGATATTCCTCATTATTCTATAGAACTATTAGTATCTAATGAAGAATTAGAAGAAAGAAAGAAAAAATGGGTAGCTCCTACACCAAAAGTAACTAGTGGCTATCTAGCGAGATATGCTTCTATGGTATCTTCAGGTAGTAAAGGCGCAATACTAGAAATACCTAAAAAATAAATGATTAGCGTTTCTATTTGAGACGCTTTTTGTTTGTGATGGTAGAATGGATGAATAGAAAAAGAGGATAATGCGATGACAATGTTAGAACGTTATAAACAAGCAGAAAAACTATTACCTTGGAACATAAAAGAAGCAGTATTAAATGGGCAACCTAAAGTGAATTGGTTAGATGATGATTCATTCTATTATGCTAAAGAAGAAAGAATAGATGGTAAATTTAATATTCGTTATATCAAAGTGAATTGTGCGACAAAAGAAGAAACAGAACTTTTTGATAACGATGAGTTAAAGAAAGCAATAGAAGTAGATTGTTTACCTAATGTTACTTTTAAGATTGATGAGAAGTGTTATACATTTACTTATAATGAAAGAAAATATATTTGGCATGATGATACAAAAGAATTAGAAAGAAAAGAATATGTTTTTTCTAGTGCTTATGCTATCTCGCCAGATGAAACTAAAGCAATTATACGTAAGAAACATGATTTATATTTGTTAGATACAGCTACTCATGAAGAAACACGTATTACATTTGATGGTGAAGAAAACAATGAATATGCAAAAGTAGCTGAATATAGTGGCTATGTTGGTATGATGCGTCGTCAAGAAGAACCAGTTGATGTGTTATGGAGTCCTAATTCTAGATATGTTTTAACTTATCGTTTAGATGAAAGAGCTGTAAAGGACTTATATATCATTGAATCCTATGATGAAGAAGGTAGAGAATCTATTCGCCCAAGACTTAAAACATATAAATGTGCATTCCCTGAAGATAAAGATGTACCTTTAGCATATTATTGCTTATATGATACTGAGACAAAGGAATTTAAATATTTAGATATTGAGCCACAAATATCTGGTTCATCATTATTAAATCCATATTTTGCGTCAGCTAAATGGTTAAATGAAGAAACATTATATTTAACAAATGTAAGAAGATCGCATAAATCAGCTGCTTTCTATATTGTAAATGTAAATGGTTCATGTAAAAAAGTATATGAAGAAAGCGCGGAAGACTTTATTAATATTGGAACATATGGACAATTAGATGGTGCTCCAGGATATGCATATTCTAACTTTGTGACAGATGATTTAAAAACATTAATATGGCAATCAGAAAAAGAGAATTATGCTCGTTTATATACAATTGATGGAGAAACAGGTAAAGAAATACAAGCAATTACACCAAGTGATTGCATCGTTTCACAATTATTATATTGGGATAATGAATGGATTTATTTCTATGCGAATTGTTTAAAAGATTCTAGTGATCCTTATTATCACTATCCATGTCGTGTGAAATATGATGGAAGTGAATTTACTGTATTATGCAAAGAAGATGGTGAACATCAAACAAGTGTAAGTCAAAACTATATAGTAGATACATACTCTAGAGTGGATAAATCTCCTATTACAAATATCTATAGTGTTCAAGGGGATAAAGTAAAAGAACTTGTACAAGCAGATATATCTGATTTATTAGATAGAGGCTATGTTATGCCAGAAAGATTTAGTGTTATCGCAAGTGATAATAAGACTAGATTATATGGCTTAATTGTTAAACCTAGAGATTTTGATGAAAGTAAAACATATCCTTTTATTGATTATATTTATGGTGGTATGCAATGTATCAATGTACCAAAGGCATTTGCGTATAAAGCAGGCATTGAAGGAAGAGAAGTACTAGGTGGTTTAGAAGAATTTGCGCAACTTGGATTTGCAGGAATTATTTTAGATGGCTTAGGTACACCAATGCGTGGTAAAGAAATACATGCGATAAGTTATGAAAATATTCATGGATGTGCAGGATTAAAAGATCATGTATATTGCTTAGATCAAATTAAAAAGTTATATCCATTCATAGATTTAGATAAAGCAGGTATGTGGGGTAATTCTGGTGGAGGATGCGCTACTAGTAGAGCAATGCTAGAATATCCTGACGTATATAAAGTTGGTGTATCTTCTGCAGGAAATCATGATCAAAGAATGTATAACGAAAGTTGGACAGAACATTATTATGGTGCATATAAGAAAGATATTTACATTAAAGGAGATAATACTGCTTTAGCTAAAAATCTAAAAGGAAAGCTATTTATTGTACATGGTGCAGTAGATGACAATGTCGCTATGTCACAAAGCATAAGATTAATTGATCAATTAATCCTAGAAGATAAAGACTTTGATTTCTTGATTCTACCTAGAACAGATCATAATGTACCAGCAAATCCTTATTTTATTCGTAAGAAAATAGATTACTTTGTGCGTTATTTATTACAAGAAGAAGTGCCAGATTATCGCTTTAATAAAGCAGAATAAAATAGAATCTCATAGACTAGTGAATGGTTTATGAGATTTTTTTGTGGGTTATAAAGCGTTATAAAGCGTTAAAAAGTAGCATATAAAGTAGCACATAAAGTAGCACATAAAGTAGCACATAAA
>CAVAZS010000111.1:0-7386 GCA_963593385.1 Lachnospiraceae bacterium
ACACAATGCCCTTATAGGGCGAGAGCATACCACGTCTTTTAGGCGTGGTTATGATCTTATTTAACCCAATATACAAAGTTATCTTTTCTTTGTTTTGCGGCAGGTAATTCACCATCAGGATAACCTAAGATGCAATTACCAATACCTTCATATTCACCTTCAATGCCTAGTGATTTAAGAAGTTCTTTTCCTTCTTCAGTTTCAAAAGTTTCTTTAGCACGATGAATCCAACAACTGCCAACTCCTAAGTCATGAGCTGCTAGCATTAAGTTTTCCATAACTAAGCTACCATCATAAACATGAGTTCTAACAGATTTATCTGCTAAAACAACAAGTACAACAGGGGCCTCGTAGAATGGATCATTTGTTGAACCCATAATTGATGCGTTAATCTTTGATAATTTGTCACGAACTTCTTTATTTGTGACTGCAAGAATAATTGTGGATTGTTTACCCATTCCACTAGGAGCATATGTTCCTGCTTCAATAATCTTGTTTAAGATATCTTCAGGAATAGAATCTTCTTTGTACTTACGAATACTACGACGTGTTTTAATTGTTTTTAATGTTTCAGACATAATTGCCTCCTATTTTTCTACCGTAATATTATTTACTGGTTCAAAATCAATCACTTTATTTTTCATAATATAGTCAGCTAATAACTCAACCATACTACTAGATATTTCTTTTACAACAGGAGCGTTTTTAATCATATTGAAGTTACCACCACCTGTTGCTCGATAGTTATTGATACATAAAGTGAATTCATCATCATCTTTTACGTCTTCTCCATTTCTAGTTAAAGAAGTAATACGACTACCAACGTCATTAGATACTTTGATTGTATATTCAACACCATCGACCATGTCATAGTTATATTTCATAGGTTTAGGTGCTAGATATTGTGGAGAAACAACAATTGTTCCACCATTAATGGTGAAGTATTCTGCATTCTTTTCTAAATATTCACGTAATACTTTACCTGTAACTTTCTTAATAACTAATGTATTAGGGAAAACATAGGTACTTGCTAGATTTCTCATTGTGATTTCTCTTGGAAATCCTGTTGCACGGTCAAATAAAGCATTCGCATTAAGATCAGCACCAGAAGCTTCTTGAGATACTTTGTTTAAGAAAGTAATAATTTGATGTTTGTGAAGTCTAGCATCATCTTCGTTTGTAACACGTAAATCTACTTTAGATTCTCCAAGAGGAGTATCTAGCCAAGCTTGACACTCATTTTCTTCATCTTGAACTAGTTTTGTGATTTCTTCATCAGCTTCAGTATCTACTGCTAATACTCTAGGTTCAATTACACCAGTATCTGTATAAATATCGATACAAGCTAGCTCCGCACCACGATCTTTTGTTTGTGTATAAGCTTTACCAAATAATGTTCCTGCAAGAGATCGATGTTGATGACCAGTAATTAATACATCAATACCAGATACTGTTTTTAAGATTTCATATCCTTCATTTTCTCTTGTTAAGTCTTCTGTAGGATAACCATTCACTAAATCTCTCTCAAATCCACCATGGTATACACAAATAATATAATCAGGTCTTTCTAATGATTTTAAGTGTTCAACAGTTTTCTTTGCGGTTAAACATGCATCTAAGAATTTAGAATGAGCAACATGTTCATGTTTCTCCCAATTAGGAATATATTGTGTTGTTAAACCAAATAGAGCAACTTTCTTACCAGCTATTTCATGAATAACATAAGAAGGTCCAATAGTTTTGTTATGATACAAGATGTTATTTGTAATACACGGTGCATCTAAATCATTTAAATGTTTCAATAGTGCTTGTTCACCATAGTTATAGTCATGATTACCAATATTTACATAATCATAATTCATAGCATTTAATACTTTAGCAACAGGTGAAACAGCATCCTGTTTATTATGCATATGATAAAACATAAGTGGTGATCCTTCTAAAACATCACCATTATCGATTAATAATGTATTTTCATCTCTTAATGCTTTAACAAGAGTAGAAATACGGGCATATCCGATATTTTCTTCTTGATTATTTGCATAACTATATGGATAGATATATCCATGTACATCACTTGTCGCAAGAATTCGAATTCTATTTTCCATTAACGCTCCCCTCTAGCTAAACGTGCACGAATCTTTGTTGAGAAATATTCAATTAATAATACAAGAACAATTAAAGCCCATAAGAATGAACCAACCATTGACCAACGTCTACTGTTGATAGCCATTAACATACTAGCACCAATACCACCAGCTCCAACGATACCTAATGTTGTCGCATCTTTTAGGTTGATATCAAAACGATAAATAATTGTAGAAACAAAGCTTGCACTTAATTGTGGAAGAATACCACAACGTATTTTTTGGAATGTATTACATCCTGAAGCATCTAGTGCTTCTAAGATACCAGTATCTAAGTCTTCAATAGCAGTAATGTACATTTTTGAAATCATACCAATAGAACAAATAGATTGAGTGATAACACCACAGAATGCATTAGGACCAGTAACACGAATCCATACTAATGCCCATACTAGTGATGGTATTGTACGAATACCAAGGATAATCGCTCTAAAGATATAAGCAATCCATTTAGGAACAACATTTGTACTAGCTAAGAAGCTAACTGGTAAAGCAAGAATACCACCAATGATTGTACCAAGTACAGCAATTGCGATTGTTTGTAGAATTAAGTAAGGAACACCTTCTGTACTTAAATCAAACATCAAACTAACATCAGGATGAGTTAAGCCATGAACAATACCATTAGCAGCAGAGAAATCCATACGATTACTTAAGCTAATGCCATTAGCACTCCATACTGTAATAGCTAGAACAACAATAAAAATTAATATTCTAATCCATAATTTTCTAGGACGGTTATTATAAGTTTCTAATATTGACATAATTTCCTCCTACGATAATTTAGAACGACACCAGTCTGTAAAGAAGTCGATAATTAATACTAAGATAAATAGTGTTAGTAATACCATTCCTAGACCTTCATAGTCACGCCAACCAATTCTTTCGTTGATTAATATTCCTAAACCACCAGCACCAACATAACCTAAGATACTCGCAGCACGAACATTCATTTCAAAACAATATAAAGAATGAGATAAATATGTTGGTAAGATTTGAGGCATACATGCTGTCCAGAATGCTTCCCAAGTAGTAGCACCAAAAGATTGCATAGCTTCAAAAGGTTTCATATCAATTGTTTCGATACTTTCAAATAACATTTTTGCGACAATACCAATTGTAAATAATACGATTGCGACAGTACCAGCAAAAGTACCTAAGCCAAAAATTAAGGAACTAATACTAGCAAGAATTAATGTTGGTACAGAACGCATTACAGATAGTAAGAAACGGAAGAATAATAATGTTGGTTTATTCTTATTGATATTACTTGATGATAATATCGCAATAGGTAAACCAATCAAACAACCAACAATTGTTCCTAGTAATGACATTTGTATGGTATCAACTAATGGATCAACAACTTTAGAGAAATAACTCCATGTAGGATGGGATATTTTTACTAAGATATCTGTTAAATAATGACCTCTAGTAATAATGATTGAGAAATCAAATCCTGTCATTTTAACAGAAATAATAATTGCAATAAGAATACAAGTATAAATTAAAGGTTTTCTACTTACGGGTTTTTCTACCGTATGACCATTTTCAAGCAAAATTGTTTTAGGCTTAAATATACGGTCAAATAAAGGTTTTTTCTTTTCCTTCATAATTAAGCATCCTTTTCATCAGTACTTGTAGGTACTTTTGTGCCATTATAAACTTCATTTAATATTTCTTGTGTTACTTCACTAGCTGGACCATCGTATACGATTTGACCTTTACGAATACCTACTACTCTAGTAGCGTATTTTAATGCTAAGTCTACATGGTGAATATTTAATAAGATAGAAATATTCATTTCTTCATTGATATGTTTGAAGTCATTCATAACTACATCAGCCATAATAGGGTCTAGAGAAGCTACTGGTTCATCCGCAAGGATAATACTTGGATTTTGGTTTAATGTTCTAGCCAAAGCAACACGTTGCATTTGCCCACCAGATAGTTCATCACAACGACTATATGCTTTATCTAAAATATTTACTTTATCTAGAGCTTCTAAAGCTTTCATTTTTTGTTCCTTAGAATAATATCCGAATAATGTTTTCCACCAAGGCATGTCAGGTACATTACTTGTTAGAACGTTATTAATAACAGTACTTCTAGTAATTAAGTTAAAGGATTGGAAAATCATACCAATCTTACGACGGAATTTTCTTAATTCTTTTCCTTTAAGTGTCATAACATCTGTGCCATCTACAATAAGTTGACCGCCTGTGATATCAATCATGCGGTTGATGGTACGAATCAGTGTAGACTTACCTGCACCAGATAAACCAATAATTGCGACGAATTCGCCTTGGTCTATTTTTAAATTAATGTGTTGAAGGCCTTTTGTGCCATTTGGATATGTTTTTGATACATCTTTAAATTCAATCATGGAATTTATCTCCTATCGAGATTATTTTACGACAAAATGTAATTATTTCCTAACGCTTTCATTAATAAGGAATAAGCATAGATGGATATCATTATCTCTTAATATATTGAGACTAGATTATTTGATATAATGATGAAAACGGAGGCATAAGAAATGATTAATCATATTACAGATGTTCATGCCCACTACGATGAGAAAGTATTTGATGATAAACGTAAAGAATTATTGAATCATATGCATGAGTCAGGGGTATCTTTTATTATTAATTCAGGATCAGATGTAGCTTCATCCTATCGAGCGCTAATGTTAGCAAAAGGATATCACTTTATTTATGCATCAGTAGGGGTATTTCCTTTATCCGCATATGATGTAGAAGATAACTATTTAGAAGAAATAGAAAAACTAGCAAAGATGGATAAGGTAGTTGCGATAGGTGAGATTGGCTTAGATTATGTTAATGGAACAAATCCAGATTTCAGTAAACAAATGCCTGTATTCTTATCCCAATTGGAATTGGCACAAAAGTTAGATTTACCGGTTGTGATTCATGATTGTTCAGCAGATGAAGATACATTAAAAGGACTAGACGAGTATCCTGTAAAAGCAATGATTCATCGCTTCTTTAGTCATGAAAATTATGCGGATGAATTCTTAAAAAGAGGTGTTTATTTAGGGATTGGACCAGCAATTACATATGAAGATGGTGGCGAGCTAAGAAGAGTGGTGAAGAAAATGCCTTTATCACAACTTGTTTTAGAAACTGATGCACCATTTTTGCCAACATTAAGTCATAAAGGCGAAGTAGCAGATTCATTAATGATTCAAGAAGTATGTGAAGAAATCGCAAGAGTTCGACAAGATGTTACACCTCAAGAAGTAGCAGATATAGCTTTAGAAAATGCCTGTAGATTATTTAAAACCAAAGGATAAGTTATGAAAGAAGAATTAAAGGGTTTTGAAAATAGAGAAGATGATTGGTTGGCTAGGGAAATGCGTAGAGAAGCTAAGCTATCACCATGGAATGTAGATGAAGCAAAAATCATCAAAGAAGAGCATGCTAGAATTCATGCAAAAGAGATTCGTCTGCATCAAAAGAAACGTGCGAAAAGTAAAGAATACAGAGAAATAATTCCTTATTTAACTGATGAAACAAGAAGAATATTAATTTTGGTTTATTTCGTATTAGCTGTTATTTTTTACATCATATTTAAAGTCTTATAAAGGAGAGGGAAAATGTTAATTGTAATTTTAGTACTACTTGTGGCTATAGTAGCGAGTTGTTTATCTTGTGTATGTATCGTTCCACAAGGAAATGCATGGGTTATTGAAAGAGTTGGTAAGTATCATACAACTTGGCAAGCCGGACTACATATTCGTACACCAATATTAGAAAAGATTGTACGTAAAATATCATTAAAAGAACAAGTTGCGGACTTTGAGCCTCAATCTGTTATTACTAAAGATAATGTAACAATGATGGTAGACTCTATTGTATTCTTCCAAATTATGGATCCTAAACTATTAACATATGGCGTAGAAAGACCAATTGCGGCAATTGAAAATTTAAGTGCTACAACATTAAGAAATATCATTGGTGAATTATCATTAGATGATACTTTATCAGGAAGAGATACAATCAATTCTCAAATTACCCAAATTCTAGATGAAGCAACAGATAAATGGGGAATTAAAGTTACCCGTGTTGAAGTAAAAGATATTACGCCTCCAAAATCTATTCAGGAAGCAATGGAAAAACAAATGAAAGCTGAAAGAGAAAAGAGAGCAATTATCTTAAACGCTGAAGGTGAAAAACAATCCGCAATTACAAGAGCTGAAGGTGAAAAAGAGTCTGCTATTTTAAGAGCGGAAGCTGTAAAAGAACAAAGAATTAGAGAAGCTCAAGGTGAAGCTGAAGCAATTGAAGCAGTTGCGAACGCTAAAGCTAAAGCAATCAAACTAATTAATGAAGCTACACCAAGTGAAGAATATTTAAAGATTAGATCTTTTGAAGCTGCAGAAAAGATGGCAAATGGTCAAGCAACAAAGATTATTGTGCCTAGTGATATTCAAAATTTAGCGAAAACTGTTACCGAAGTAAAAGAAATAGTGTCTAAGTAATATGAAGAAAATCAAACAACAAAAACAGATTAAGCAATATTTAGTGAATGAGTTTGGTACAGAATTAGGTAATCATTTATATGATTTAGAAGAACATAAGTTATATGAAGTGATTGCTAGTACAAAAAATAAATCGGAAAATCAAATGAAAACACTAGAACAAACAATACTTCCACGTATTGCTTTATACAAAGTATTATTAGAAGAAAGTAGTACAAAAGATAAAGCAAGTGAATATTTGCGAAAGTATATGATTGATATAGTCGCTAAACAAAAACATAGCTCAACAGCTAAGATGGAAATTGTTCCAGGATTCTATACTATTTATAGCAATATCTTTCTTAAGATAATGCGTACAACAGATTTACAAGTTAGTACCCAAGAAAAAGGAAAAGATTACTACAACGTTACAATAACGAAATGTTTATGGCATACAGCATGTGTAGAAAATAATTGTGGGGAGTTATGTAAACTATTCTGTGATGTAGATGATGTTACATATGGTGGTTTAAAGAAAATTGGACTTACCAGAACAAAAACATTAGGTTATGGTGGAGATTCTTGCGACTTTCATTTCTTCAAAAAATAATATTAATATTGAAAATTCCTGGCTTTTAACGAGTTTAGGAATTTTTTTTGAAACATTTTGCAAGAAATTTCAAAAAGTGCTTGACTTCTAAGGTGAATATGGGGTATTATCACTAAGCAATCAAGCGAGGGCGGTTAGTTCTGAGATAA
>CAVAZS010000112.1:0-7335 GCA_963593385.1 Lachnospiraceae bacterium
GCTAGATAACTAAGTAAAAAGCTAATCAGAATACATCCTAAAACAACTTTGTTTTTCTTACCTTCAGGAATAAAAATAGCAATAAACATACCAAATAACATTACAGAACATCCATGCATTGCCCATACTGGTAATATATCTCCAACAAGTATTCCAATAACTGTTCCTATACTCCACATTGGTAATGCTGCACACATTGCCCCAAGATAATACCAAACACTTAATTTACCCGGTTGAGCAATAGCGATACCAAATAATTCATCAGTTACATCAAATCCAATTAATAGTCTCCAAGCAAGTGGTGTATCAAAAGGTAAATGTTGACTTAAAACACAACTCATTAATAAATATCTAGCATTAATGATGCACATCATTAAGATAATCGTTATCATTCCAGCATCTTCTGCTATAACTGTTATTCCACCATATTCTCCAGCAGAGGCATTATTTAAAAAACTTAAGAGAAAGCCTTGTAATGCATTCATTCCTACATTATGACAAGATATACCAATACCAAAACTAACAGTCAAATATCCTAGTCCTATAGGGAGCCCGTCTTTTAGTCCTTCTAAAAATTTATCTTTGTTCATAAAATCACCAAAAGGTATTATATTACAAAAAAAGGCTTGTAAGTCATTAGACCTACAAGTCTTAAGAAATCATTTTTATTTAGAAGCTAGGTAATCAGCTACATACTTACCAGAAGTAAGTGCCCAACCATTGTTAGCTCCACTAGGAGAATCGTCACCCATTTGACCACCGATAACTTCTCCAGCTGCATATAAACCATCAATTACTTCGCCAGATGTATTTAATACTTGTAAGTTAGCATCAACATCTAGACCACCCATTGTAGTAGCATAACGAGCTTTTTGTTCAACGATATAAATTGGACCATCTTCGAATTGAGCTGTTAAGTAATCTGCTCCTCTACCGAAGTCAGCATCTTCACCATTTTCTACATATGTATTGAATGTTGCGATTGTTTCTGTTAAAGCATCACCATCGATACCAGCTGCTTCAGCTGCTTCTTTAGCGTTACTACCAGTTGTGAAGATTGGTTCACTTGCACCGTTGTTTGCTACATAAGAATCAATTGTTTCTTCTGTTAAACCAGCAGCCTTTAGTTTTGTCTTCCATTCGTTGAATGTTGTTTCATCCATTACTAGATATAACATTTCATCTTCTTGTTCTTGAAGAGCATTTAAGATGTCATGGTTACTAGCTTTTTCGTTAACTACACGTACACCACTCTTATTGACTAAGATAGCAGCTTTAGAGAATGCTGTGATGTTACCAGCAATTGTACTCTTTGCGTGTTTTGTGCTTGTTTCTACACCATTAGGATATTCCTTGATGTAATCCATATGAGTTGTACCAGCACCAATTGCAGTAGCCATTTCTAAGCCTTCACCATTTGAAGAATCTAGACCATAGAATAGACCTTTTTCAGCAGCTGCAGGTAGTAAATCATTGTTATTACCATAACCACCAGTAGCTAAGATTACATTTTCAGCAGTTAAAGTATATGTCTTACCTTTTGTTGTTTCAGCTTCAACACCCGTAACTTTGCCATCTTCTGTAGTTAAGCTTGTTACTTTTGTATTTAGTAATACTGTTGCGTCTGTTGCATTTACAGCATTGCCTAAAATCTTAGCTGCACCAGCACCACCATCAACATAAGCTAATTCACGGTCAATGCTATATTCAGCAAGTTTATGTAAGCCACCTTCCATGTTGTATTCAACACCAACTGTATCTACTAGCCAATCAGTTGTTGCCCCAACATTTTCAGCATAAATGCTTAATAAATCTTGATCATTTAAGTTATCACCATTCTTTAAGAAGTCTGCTTCCATGCTTTCAGCTGTATCATTTGTTACACCAGCTTCAGCTTGTACTTTAGAACCACTTACAACTTGGTTACCACCAGATACACGGATTGTTCCACCAAGAGATGATGTCTTTTCAACTAGGATTACACTCTTACCAAGTTCTTGTAAACGAAGTGTAGCACTCATACCAGCTGCACCACCACCTACAACGATTACATCAGCAGATAGTGTTTCGCTTTGCCCTTCTTCATCGTTTGGTACTTTTGCATTAAATGTGCTTGGATCACCACCAGCTTGTTTAATACAATCAGAAACAGCAGAACGAATTGCTACAGTTGTATAAGTAGCACCAGATACTGTATCTGTTTTAAGTGTTTGATATTCTACGATTTGTGCAGGTACTTGTTCAAATGCAGGTGTAGCTAAACCATCTGTTTCGCTATTTTCACCAATAGTTACATCTGTAATTTTTCCTGATTCAAATGTTACGCTTACTTCTACAGAACCGTTATGACCTTCAGAAGTAGCAGTATATGTTCCATCTTGAATGTCACTAGTTGCACTTGTTGAGCTAGGAGTAGTAGTACTTGTTGAACTACTATTACTAGAACAAGCAACTAACATTAAACCAGATAGAACAAGTGTTGTGATTTTCTTGAAATTCATAATACTTTTCCTCCATTAATTGCTTAAAGCATTGTTATTATAAACAGATTTCATCAAATTTCACCATATTTTTACAATGCATTCTTGATTTTTTCTATTAAGCCTAAATCAGCAGGTAACCACTCAACAGAATAGAGTTCTTCTTTACTTAACCATTTTGCGTCTTCTGCTTCAACAAGTACTAGATTTCCTGATACAATCTCACACCAGAAACAATCCATACTTAAATAAAAATTCGGATAATCATACTCAATCGTATCAATCAAATCATTTACTTTTATGACGGTTTCTAATTCTTCTTTAATTTCTCGAATAAGTGCTTCTTGGCTAGTTTCATTTTCTTCTATTTTTCCACCTGGAAACTCCCAGCCACCTTTAAATTCACCATATCCTCTTTGTGTAGCATATATCTTGTTATCTTTTTTGATTACTGCCGCAACTACTTTAACTATCTTTTTATCCATATTTATTCCTTTACTATATATTCATAAATATCATCACGTACTGGTGTATCTAAACGCCATTCTAGTTCTACTGCTTTCTTTGTCGTATTCGTCATTACAATTTCTTTATAATTTCCTGTTGCTTGTACAAAACCCAAGAAATAAAACTCTTTCGATATCTTATCTTCTTTGTTCTTTCTTACAAATAAAGGTACAGTTATCCCTCTTTCTCTAGCATGCAAGAAATTCTGTATATCTTCCGAATGAATTGAGCGTCCATTTTTAGATATCGCAATGAGTCTTGTGTTGTTTATGAAATGATCTTCATATTTAACAGTCGCATTAATACTTTCTTCTTTATCGTAGTTAATAAATATCGGGAAAGTCTTTGTATGTTGATCATATTTATAACCACCAATATTTAACGCTACTTCACCATGTTCCCAATTCAATAATCTACATACATCTTCATAAGTATATTTTTTATAGAGAACTAGTGCAGTGTTACGATAAGTACTCGCATAGTTAGCTTGATAACGTGATAAACCAAACTGTATCAGTTCTTTTACCATATCTAAAAACGCTTTATTCTCTAATGCCTGTTCAAATCTATCTGATATCTTATAATCTTCATTTTCTTTTTCTAAGAAAACACAATTTTGATATGTATTTCTTGAAGAACCTGTAGGGAATATGTTTGTTAAGACATGAATCACACTTGTTTTTTCTAAATCTGTTAATTTATGATGATATTTTAGTTCTAGCTTTTCTTCATATTTACTAAAGATATGATGACGATATGTAATCAAACAATCTAATAACTCTAGTTCTAACATTCTTTTTCCATTAGCTAGTTTCTTAGAAATAAACTCAATCATTTCTTTTTCTATATCCGATAAGCGTATCGTATATTCTTTCTCGTATTTCACTAAGAATTGATAATATGATCCTAAACTATTGTTATCAAAAATACGTAATACATCCATTTCACCAAAACGATCAAAATCCATTAGTCTAGGAATATAACCAAGTTTATTTTTTAGATTCAAATAGTTTTCTTTGATAAGCTTAATATCACTAAAGTTTGCATTATCGATTGCTTTAAAGATTTTCTTTTTAGAGATTTCATCAAAATGAATTGTACTAGAACCAGGAATAATTCGTGCTCCTTCTAATACATATCGACGAATATTATCTTTGTTGTATGTTTTATCTCCAGATAAAGCAATTGGAATCATAAAGTTATTGTTATAGTTACCAATAAAATCTAATACAACAACGAATTCTTTATCTTTTGCTTTTCTTAAACCTCTTCCTAATTGTTGAATAAATACAATTGGTGATTCTGTTGGTCTAAGCATAATCACTTGATTAATTTCAACGATATCCACACCTTCTGAAAATACATCCACAGATAAAATGTAATCTAGTTGTCCTTGTCCCTTAACATTTGTCTCTTCATCCATTGTTAAACGTTCTATCGCTTCTTCACGTTCTTTTTCCGTATTTGCTCCAGATAAAACAAGTGTTTGCCATCCTTTTTCATTAAATTTATTGGATAAATCTTTCGCTTCATCTATACGACTACAGAAAATTAATCCTTTTACGCGATTTCCACTATAACCATAATATGTAGCTTGTTCCATCACTCTAGTAACACGTTCATCACTTGTTAGATATTTAAAATCATTTATATCATTCTTTAATTCATCATGCATATCAATATCCGTAATACCAAAATAGTGGAATGGACATAACAAATCTTCTTCCATCGCTTGTTGTAAACGAATTTCATACGCAATTTGATGATTGAAAAGTTCATAAATATTCTTACCTTCAAATTGATCATCTCTTTTATCAGGTGTAGCTGTCATACCTAAAGTGAATTTAGGTTTAAAATATGCCATGAGTTTCTTATAAGAATCAGCACTTGCATGATGAGCTTCATCATATACAATTGCATCAAAATAGTCTCTATCATATTGTGCATAGATATCTTCTTTACTCATAGTTTGTATTGTCGCAAAAATAAAGTCTTTATCTAATTCATGTATGTTTCCTGAAACAATTCCCATAGTACGTGTTCCACCAAATACACGTTCATAAGACGCTTTAGCTTGTTTTACTATTTGGTTACGATGCACTAAAAATAGAACTCTTTTAAAGTTAAGACTACGCATTGCAAAAGCTGAAGCATATGTTTTACCTGTACCTGTAGCAGATATTAATAACGCTTTATCTTCACCACTTTGAATAATCTTTTCTACATTACTAATAAATGAAACTTGCATAGAATTAGGTTTAAGTGGTGTAACACATTTGCCAAGTGTTTTTTCTTTATCAATTTCTTCTTGTCTTATGCGTATTTTATTTTCATAGTACTTTAAGCGATAAGTACTAGATACTTCATGATATTCTCTTGTACACTCATGATTCCATAAATCTTCAAACTCATCTGCTATTTCATGGATTAACGCACCATTTTCACTAGCGACAAGTTTTGTATTCCATTCTCTATTTCTTGTTAAGGCATCAATTGTTAAATTAGAACTTCCAATGATAATGCGATAAATTTCATCTTTCTTAAAAATATATCCCTTTGTATGAAATCCTCCACTTTCGTGACTTGTTTCATACATTTTTAGTTCAATATTCTTAAGCTCTGACAACTTATCTAAAGCACTAGGATCACTAAATAAAAGATAATCTGTCGTTAATATTCTTCCTTTTATATTTCTTTTTTCTAGTTCTTTTAATGTCATTAACAGTGGCTCTATCCCACTTTTTGTAATAAAAGCGACACTAATAGAAAAACAGTCACAATTTAATAATTCTCTCTCTAAAGAAACGAGTACTTTTCTTCCTTGTTCATAATTATTCGATAAAAATTCTGGTTGAAACGATAAATCAGAATCAATATTTCTATCGATAAAAGCTGTACCTAATCCCAAACGAATATCATTAAAACTATCTTTCATATTTTTACCTGAGATCAGAATAATGCATTTTATCTTTTTATGCAAAAATAACCATGTTTTATCGTATAATTTATGAAACTAAAAGGGACTTAGGGATTATGAAAAAGATATTTATTTTTGCACTCACATTACTGATGACGATTGCAACATTTACAAATTACGTACCAATCTACGCTAGTGGTAATAACTCATACGCTTCTTCTACCGATGATTCAGGTAATGTTACATATTATTACAGTATTGATGATGCTTGGGATGCTGCGACAGATGGTAAGAAAATTACACTACAAAAAGATTGGAATCTTGATGAATCATTGTATGTTGGTGTTGGAGAAACTGTCTATGTCGACCTTAATGGTTACTATATTAGTAGAAATCTAGGTAGTAATCATGATGATTATGAAAAAGAAGGCATGGTTTTTGATATCAGTGGTGATGCGAATGTCACTTTAACTGGCGGTAATAAATCACGTACATTTAATGTTGGATTTAATGGTTCTACAGAGACTGTAACAAGTGGTGGATTAATTACTGGTGGTAACTCAAGTAATAGTGCTGGTGGTATCCATATGAGATCAGGCGCAAAGCTCTACTTAGACAATGTCGCTGTTGCGGGTAATCGTTCTAGTATTGCTTGGTATAGTTTTTTAGCAGATAACCCAGGATATGGTGCTGGTATTTATATCAATAAAAATTGTGAAGTCTATTTATCAAACAATGCACAAATCGCCTATAACTACGCTGAATCAGATGGCGGTGGAATTTACGTCAATAATACAGGCACAATCATTTCATTAAGTAGTAATTCTTCTATCCATCATAATTCTGCTGAAGATGGTGGTGGTATAGATTTCAAAGTATCAGACAATAAGTTATTCTCAAATGATAGTACAGGTAGTATTTCTTACAATAGATCTCGTGCAAATTGTGACTATGGTGGAGGTGCAATTCTTGCGGATGGTACAGATAGTTCTACAACAATATCTAGTATTACATTCCAAGGTAATACAACATACAAAAATGGTGGTGCTATTTATCTAGAACACAAAAACATTACTATCGCCAACTGTAAATTCATCGATAACGTAGCCGAAAACCAAGGTGGTGCTATTTATAACAATGATGACAATAATGTTATCTCAGGATGTGAAATTACAAATAATAAAGCTAGTAGTGCAGGTGGTGGTATATTTGCACAATATGGTCATGCGCTAAGCTTTAAAGAAATCACAACAGTTAAAAATAATACTCGTGGAGATGGAAGTGCAGATGATGTTTATCTAGATTGGTCATCTGATTCAAATAGAGCTTATGTAACAGGTGGTCCATCAAGTTGGTCTGAAATTGGTATTCGTACATGTAAAAAAGAAGAACGTTTAATTTCTAATACTGAAACATATTACTTTGCGAATG
>CAVAZS010000113.1:0-7190 GCA_963593385.1 Lachnospiraceae bacterium
TGGATACAGTTGTAATTAGCAAACTTGTTAATTATAAAGACAGAGATGGAGAAATTATCATTACAGCGACATGTATTCGAGCTGTAAGTGCAATTATTTCCATTCTTGCATTAGCAATGGTAGTTTATGTTGTGGATGGTAATGATGCGAGTTTACAAATTATTGCTTTAATATTAGGTTTTAAATTACTTCTAAATGCATTTACAACAGTTGGTTACTGGTATCAATATAAACTATTATCTAAAAAAATGGTTATTGTTGATATGGTTACATTTGTTTTAGGAAATGCATTTAGAATATGGATGCTAGCAACTGAAAAAAATGTATATTGGTTTGCATCATATGCGACAGTATTAGTTTTATTGAATGTTATCGTTGATGTTCCACTTTTTTTAAATGATTGTAAAACAAGAAAATTCCTATCAAAAGATATGGCAAAGGAGTTACTAAAAGATTGTTTGCCTTATATGATTTCAGGAGTAATGGTTTCATTATATTCACAGGTTGATATTATTATGATTAAACATATGATGAACGGAACAAATTATGTGGGTTATTATAGTGCGGCATATACAATATGTAATTTAATAGCTTTTATTCCTCAAGCAATATCTCAATCCGCTAGACCTGCATTAATGGAATTAAAAAAAGATAATAATCATTCATATAATACTCGTGTCACTCAAACGCTTGCGATTATTATCTGGTTCGCTATTATTTATTCTATATTTATTACACTATTTTCAAATATAGTGATTGGTATCTTATACGGTGAGTCCTATGCACCATCTAGTGGGGTATTAAAAGTCTTAGTTTGGTCAACATTATTTGAAAATTTAACAAGAATTAGAGATATGTGGTTTATTGGTGAAAATGAATCAAAATCTGTAGCAGTATTATCGTTCTTAGGAACAATTACAAATGTAATAGCAAATGCAATACTCATACCAATACTTGGAATATATGGTGCAGCTATAGCCACTATAGGAACACAACTCGTTGTTACGGTTGTCTTACCAGCAATGCGTAAAGAAACACGACAATATGCAATTGATGTATTAAATGCTTTATTTTTAAGAAATGTAGATATGTTTAATTTTTTAAAAGAAATTGTAAATTCTTTTAAATTAAAAAAAGTGGAGGATAATGTATGAATGATTTAATTAGTATCATTATTCCGGTATATAATACACAAGATTATGTTGTGACTGCTTTGGAAAGTGTTAGTAAGCAAAAATATTTTAATTATGAAGCTATTGTTATTAACGACGGTAGTACAGATGATAGTGCAAATAGAATATTAGATTATATTAAAGATAAACCAAAATTCTTTTATTATGCACAAGAAAATGGTGGTCTATCAAATGCTAGAAACAAAGGACTAAAAGAAGCTCATGGAGAATATGTTTGTTTCTTAGATTCAGATGATATGTTATCGCCTAACTTCTTGGAATATATGCATAAAGCTATAACTGAAGCTAATGTACAAACCGCTTGTTGTAATACTTGTAGTGATGAAGGGGATTTCTTAAGTAGTCAAGAATATAAAGCAAAACTCATAAATTATAAAGATATGATACATGCTTACTTATTAGATGAAAAAATATGTAAAGAACGCGTTTGTGGTAAATTGTTTCATAAATCTTTATTTGAAGATATTCAATTCGAAGAAGGAAGGATACATGAAGATACATTTATTCAGTATCACTTATTAGAAAAAACAAAGGGTTATGTTTTTGTGGATTTTGATGGTTACAATGTTGTTAAAAGATTAAATTCTATAACAAGAGAAAAAGTTTATAGCATTAAGCATTATGACAAAGTAATCGCAACTAGAGAGATATTTAATTATTACAAAGATACAGAATTTGAACATTTAGCATTTAATAAATATTTTGGGACGTTGTTGTATTTCACGTTGAAAATAAAGAAATCTAATCCTGATTTTGTAAAGAAATGCTATGAAGAACTACATTATGAATGTAGTAAAAATAGAAAGTTATTAGATTTTAGATTTATTCCATTTTATATTTTAATAAAATTAAAACTATATGCATTATTACCTAATATGTAAGTGAAGGAAGTTTATGAAAAATATATATTGTACATTGTTTGATAAAAATTATTTAGATAAAGGCCTTGTAATGATGGAATCATTAATACAAGTAGATGAAAGTTCAAAAATTTATGTTTTATGCATGGATGATACAGTATTACATTGCTTGAATCAATATAATGATTCTCATATATGCCTTATTTCGTTTTCTGAGTTTGCAAATGAAGAGTTACTATCATTAAAAAAGACGAGAAGTAGAGGAGAATTTTGTTGGACTTGCACTGCTAGAATTATTCGCTATGTCTTAGAAAAGTACAATGAACCATTATGTACATATGTCGATGCGGACTTATATTTTTATAGTAATCCACAAGTATTATTAGATGAAATGAAAGAAAAGAATTGTACAGTACAAGTTGTGCCACATCAATTTCCTGATACAAAAGAAGGAAGATTGCAAGCAGAGTTATATGGTAAAAATTGTGTGCAATTTAATACTTTCTCTAATGAAGAAAATAGCTTGAAATTATTAAAAGAATGGGAAGCGTCATGTATTAAAGAATGCTCGGATGCTACAGTTGGCGATCAAATGTTTACAAGTGATTGGGGAAAATATCCTTTTGTTAGTGTTTCTTCTAATAGAGGAGCTGGTGTTGCATCTTGGAATATTTATCGTTATAAACATGTAAGAAACAAAAAAGATGTTGTCTATGATCGTTATGAACATAAAGAATATAAACTTGTTTTCTATCATTTTGCGCAAATAGATTACCAAGAAAAAAATAAAGTTTATATTATTTGTCCTAAATTACATTGGAATGCGGATCCAAAACTAATAAAATCATTGTATTTAGATTATTTGAAAAAAGCAGATAGTATGAAATATAAAGTAGAAGAGATGTGTGGCTATTTCCCATTGTTGATTACAAAAAAGGAAAAACAAGCATCTACAACTAATAAAGATACAAAGAAAGAAAAATTAACTTTCAAAAAAATTTGTAAGGCTTTAAATTTCAGACTATTAGCGCATGCAAGGAAAAATGTTTGTAATTTAGAAATATACGATTAAAATATTTTGATATATGAGAAAGAAATTTTTAGAAAACGCATCTTGGATCTTAATAGGCAAGTTTGCACAAATTGTTATTGGTTTTTTTGTAAGTATTTATAGTGCTAGATATTTAGGCCCATCAAACTATGGCTTAATTAACTATACTGCTTCGTACGTATCTTTCTTTTCAGTAATTGTTGGTTTAGGAATCGACGATTACATCATGAAAGAAATGATTGATCATAAAGATAGACAAGGTGAAGTATTAGGGTCAGGAATTACGCTTCGTGTCATTTCAAGTTTATTATCTATTGTCGCTTTATATGGCTTATTGATGATTACAGATGGTAATGATCCAACAATACAAGCCTTAGCGTTTTTACAAGCGATTAATCAAGTATTTGCAGCATTTAATTTAGTAGAATATTGGTATCAAATACAGTTACGTTCTAAGACAACATCAATTGTATCTACGATTAGTTATTTCTTAATGACGATTTATAAGATTTATATCTTGATTCAACAAAAAGATGTTCGCTATTTTGCGTTTTTAGGATCACTACAAACATTATTAACTGTCATTATTATCTTATTCTTATATAAAAAAGAGAATGGGCCTAAGCTTACATTTTCAAAAGAAATGGCTAAAGATTTATTGAAGAATAGTTACCATTTTATTTTATCGAATCTTATGGTTGTTATCTTTAATCAAACAGATAAGATTATGTTAAAACAAATGCTTAACGAAGCTGAGACTGGATACTATTCTATTGCGAATAACTTATGCAATATGTGGCCAATTGTTTTGACTGCGATTATTACTTCTGCTAATCCAATCATTATTCAAGCGAAAAAGAATAACGAAGAATTATATAAGAGAAGAATAAGACAATGCTATTCTGCTGTTATGTGGACAGCGGGTATTATTGCTTTAATGATTACGATTCTTGCGCCATTTATTATTCATACACTTTATGGTGATGCATATGAAAGATCAATTTTATCGCTACAAATATTAAGTTGGTCTGTGTTATTCTCTTATCTTGGTGTAGCACGTGGCGCTTGGATTGTTTCTGAAGGATTACAAAGATATGTTAAGTATTTAACTGGTATTGGAGCTATTGCAAATATCATCATGAACTGGATGTTAATACCAAGTTTAGGTGCAACAGGAGCTAGTATTGCGACTTTAATTACACAAATTATTGTTAACTTTATTGCAGCGTTCTTTATAAAAGAATTGCGTCCAAATAGTATGTTAATTGTGGACGCATTCTTAATGAAAGATGTTGTTAAATTAAGTTCTATAAAAAAATTACTAAAAGATTCAAGAGGATAACTTCCTCTTAAAGTGTCTATATACTCTCTTAATAATATTTAAAGGGAATGGAGTTATAGCATAATGCTTATTAAATTCTCTTAAAATATTTTTGTTGATTGTTGCAGGACATAATGTATAAGAAATTGGAACAGTGATATCTTGGATAGTTTCATTTCCGTCATCTCCACTATGTGTTCCACTACCATCTAATCCAATGTTATATACAAGTGATTTGGCAGGATAGATGGTTTTTTTATTGCCTTGTACAGCTTGTGTACATACCCAACGTACAGCCCATGAATCTATCTTTCCTTTAATTTGATAATCTAACATGAGGATTAAATCAGAACCAGCTTTTTTTATCTTATATCGATTGGTAAGAGAGTATTTCATATTAGTATAAGTATTTATATCCCAATTGACGGTATTCCATCGATCACTCCAAGTAGCCCATCCCCAACTACTACCTCTATATGTCGCAAATACTTCATCTGTTGTTACACTATTAAGATCTGTTGACCAACCAGAAATAGACCATACATCTTTAGAATCTTTATAGTATTCTAAGCAATCATTCATATATTGTAAGTAATTGGTATTACATACTAAATCATCTTCATTCACAATGACAAAGCCATATTCATTAATGATTTTAGATACACCAGTGATAACTGATTCAGCTAGACCTCTATGTGTATCAGAAATATATAATGTTGTACTTTTAAAGCTAGATATAGATTTAAATTTTTGTAAGTAATTCCGAACATCTAGATTATTTTGTTTTAATTCTCCTTTTGGATAATCACAAAAAATATAAATATCTGTATCTTTTGCTAGAGGACTATTATTTAAACTAAGCAATACTTGTTCAGTATGCTTAGGACGGTTATATGTAAATACTACTAGTGGTGCGTACATGGATAAATTCCTTTCCGTTATAAATTAAAGTGATATAATTCCATTGTTTATGCTTGAAATAAAGAATTATTCTTTATTATTATAGATTTGAAATGGAAATTATGGTATTAGACAAGAAGAAAATTGAAAAAATAATCATACTAGTCATATTTATACTTGCTTCTTTATTTTTATTTGATCGATCAAAGTATGGATATATTTATAATGATGAACCTTTTATTCTTACGCTTTCTCATCGTTTAGTAAAAGGTGATGTATTTATGTATGATGAGTGGCAACCAACACAATTGACAGGATTTTTAAACTATCCATGGATGTTACTATTCACATTAACACATAGTAGTACAGATGGAATGATTTTATATTTTAGACATCTCTATGTTATTTTAAATACTTTAGCAATATTCTTTGTGTATTACAGACTTTCAAAATATAGTCATAAGAAGTGGATTACTTGTGGAGCATGTTTATATCTAATGTTATTTTCGGCGATGGATATCATGACATTATCTTATAACTTTTATTCATTAATCGGGTTAACTTTATTTCTAACTCTAATTATTACAGGAGATAGTAAAAGTAATGCATTTGTTGCAGGAATATTCTTTTCTGTTGCAACACTAGCTTCACCATACTTAGCAATTCTATTTGTAATCTATTATCTTCTGTATGGCGTTTATCGCTACATCCTAAAAAAAGAAAGAACAGAAAGAGTTGATACCACAACGACATATGTATTATTTGGAGTAATAACTTGTGTCTTGATATTTATTATCTTTTTATACGCTACTGGTGGAAGTATTTCAAAGATGCTTAGTACACTTAAATATATTTTTACTGATAATGAATATCCTTCAAAATCTTTATTTCAACTTATATATGGCTATATTCATACATGGATAAAAAAGTTTAGAACATTTGGTTTTATCTTTGTTGTATTTTTACTTATTTCATTAATCGATAAAAAACATCGTTTAAGATGGTTTGAATTACACCTATTAGTATTTGTACTTTTAATGCCTAGAATGATTCATGTGTTTAAATATCAATTTAATTATTTAACGGTACAAGTGGCACTACTAGGATTCCATGCTCTAATCTTAGATGATAAAAGAAATAAGTGTTATTCACTAGCTTATTTGTTAGGATGGGTATTTTCTTTTGTGATATTTGCAACATCAGATTTAAAGCAATATGCTCTAGCATTAGGCTTAACACTATCTGGATTTATTTCTTTCTTCTTGATTGAAGATTATTTATCTAAGAATGAAAAAGTAAATATCACAAAAGTATTATGTGTATTACTTGTATGTGCTCAGATTGGAACAGAAGTATATACAAGAAATCATCGCTATTATTTAGATCAAAATACTAGTGATAATACATATATGATTACTGAGTCAGTCGCAAAAGGAATATATGTTAAAAAGAAAAGCTATGATTCATATAATGAAATATTAGAAGAAATACAAACAAATGTTCCTAGTCACGCTAAATTACTTGTTTTATCACAAGAGCCTTGGATTTATTTGGTAAATGATAGTGAATATTGTACATATAGTGCATGGATGACAAATAATAAGAAGTTTAAATTACATCGTTTAAAAGAATATTACAAAATACATGAAGATAAGAGACCAGAATATATTTATGCTTCAAAAGAAGATTATAAATTAAAGGAACTACAAAAGGAATTTCCTAACTTTACTCTAATTTCTTCTGGCAGAGGCTATATTTTAAAAAGATAAAGATAATTAGTGTGATACAATCGGTATCGGAAGGTTGAATAAAAATGGAAATACAAGCAAATAATCTTTTAAGACAATATGAATTACACGCAAGTG
>CAVAZS010000114.1:0-7177 GCA_963593385.1 Lachnospiraceae bacterium
ATAACCGACCGGTCGAAGGTTCGAGTCCTTCAGGGTCCACCAATTTGGAGGAATACCCAAGAGGTTGAAGGGACCGGTCTTGAAAACCGGCAGGTCGTGAAAGCGGCGCCTGGGTTCGAATCCCAGTTCCTCCGCCATCAAATTTATTTCCCATATTATCGCGAGGTAGAGCAGCCTGGTAGCTCGTCGGGCCCATAACCCGGAGGTCGTTGGTTCAAATCCTTCCCTCGCAACCAATGGTCCTGTAGCTCAGTCGGTAGAGCAAAGGACTGAAAATCCTTGTGTCGGCAGTTCAATTCTGCCTGGGACCACCATTGGGAATAAATGAAGACTCAGAAAATTCTGAGTCTTTTTTTTACAATATAGGTGATTTATGAAAAAAATATTAGTGATTGGTTCAATTAATGTAGATTATGCAAGTAAAGTAGATGTTTTACCTAAAGGAAATGAGGAAATTAATCTTGATGATTCTTTTGCGAGAATTTCTGGTTTTGGATGGAATGTAGCAAATCTTTTACAACAACTTCAAGTGCCTTATGAGTTACTAGCTCCTGTTGGAACTGGTGAAAATGGGGATTTAATACGTACTGTTGCGAGTAGATTAAATATTCCTTTGCATTATACTAGTGATCAAATTCATGGATGTACATGTACAATGATTGATTCGAAAGGTAAAACATCTGGTATGGTTGTTCCTGGTGCAGAATATAATTTTCCTTATTATGATTTAGATGAATTTGATTTAAATGACTTCGAAGCAATCATTTGTAGTGATTTAGAAATGCCTAATATCTTTTTGGAAGAATATTTACAAGTTCTTGAATCTTTTGAAGGAAACTTGTATTACGTTACTAGTGACCATGGCATGGTGATGAATGAAGATTTAAGAACAATGTTATTTGCTTTAAGACCAATTATTATTGCTCGTCCTAAAGAAATATTAGAGTTTACAAGTAGTGATTCAAAAGACGCAATTGATTGTGCAAGACTATTAAGCTTAAAAACTTCTAGACAAGTCGTTATGATGCAACTAAGTGAATCTTATTCTATTGATGCTGAAACGATACATGGTACAGAACAAGAAGATGAGGAAATAGTAGACGAAAGTGGTTCAATGGATGCTTTTGGATGTGCATATATGATTGCAAAAGAAACTGGTATTTTAGAAGATAAAGCATTATCTTTTGCGAGTCTTTGTGCAAGACTTACCGCAAGTTCTTTTGAAACAATTCCACCACAATCATCATTACAAGAAATTGAAGAAGAATTTTCTAACGCAATTTTAAAATAACTTAAGATATTGTTTGCTTAAATTCGTTAAAATAAAGATATGAAGTATTCAGGGTTAAATGATTTAGAAGTAAAAGATAGATTGAATGAAAATTTAGTCAATCATTCGATAAATCACCATACACGAACTAAAAAAGAAATTATTCTAACGAATATATTTACTTATTTTAATTTTATTAATGCATTTTTATTCTTTTTAGTATGTTTAACAGGCTCCTTTCATAATGGAGCTTTTTTCTTAACAATTATTTTTAATGATTGTATTTGTATTTTTCAAGAATTAAAAGCAAAGAAAACATTAGATAAAATGTCTCTTTTAATTATTGAAGAAGTAGATACACTTAGAAATTCTACTTGGATAAAAATAAAAGCGAACGAGCTTGTACAAGATGATGTCATTACATTAAAAAGTGGAATGCAAATTCCTGCAGATTCTAGAATATTAGAAGGATACTTAGAAGTTAATGAAGCAATTTTAACGGGAGAATCTGAAGGAATTACAAAGAAAGAAAATGATATTGTATTAGCAGGAACAATTGTTACTTCAGGAAAGGCTATATTACAAGTAATACATGTCGGAAAAGATAATTTTTCTGAGACAATTATGGCTGATGCTAAAAAATATAAACAAGCAAAATCTATTTTAAATGCTGAAATAAACCAATTATTAAAAATAATCTCAATCCTCATCCTTCCGATAGGCTTACTATTATTTTTAAGTCAAATAAATAGTGATTTATCGCAAAATGAAGCGATACTAAAAACTGTTAGTGCCATTATCGGAATGATTCCTGAAGGAGTAGTAGTATTAATTAGTCTTGCGTTAACAATTAGTACATTACGATTAAGTGAACAAGATGTATTAATACAAGATTTAAATAGTATTGAAGCTTTAGCACGTATTGATACTTTATGTATAGATAAAACAGGTACTATCACAAAAGGTACTTTAAAGGTAGAAGATATACAATTATTAAAAGCTACTAAACAAGAATTAAATCAAATATTAGGTGCATATGTGCATGTATTTAAAAATGGGAATGCGACAGATGTTGCTTTACAAAATTATTTTGTTGAGGCTAGTGACCAAAATATAACAGATACTTTACCATTTTCTTCAGAAAGGAAATTTGCTGGAATAGAAATTAACAATACTTCTAGTTATTATGTAGGAGCTTATCAATTTTTATTTGAACAAAAAGATGAAAAGGTGAATCAACTAATTGAGCAATATGCTAGTAATGGAAAAAGAGTATTAGTTGTTGGCAAAAGTAACGAAAAATTATCGAATCATCCAATTCAATTAGAGTGTTTAGCAATTATTATCATAGAAGATGAACTACGTGATAATATTCAAAATGTATTAAATTATTACAAAAATAATGGGATTAAAATCAAACTTATATCTGGAGATCAAGTAGAAACAGTAAGTTTTCTTGCAAAAAAAGCAGGAATGGAAAATGATAATCATTATGTGGATATGAGTCAAAATCACGAGCTAACACAATCACTAGTAGAAGATAATGATATATTTGGTAGAGTTTTACCAAGCCAAAAGAAAGATATTATTGATGCTTTGCAAAAGAATGGACATACTGTTGCGATGGTTGGAGATGGTGTGAATGATGTATTAGCGCTTAAAAAAGCAGATGTTAGTATATCACTACAAGAAGCGTCTTCTTCTGCAAAGAATATTGCGAATATTGTTTTATTATCGAATGATTTTGGTGCACTTCCTTCAATTGTTAATGAAGGAAGAAGAGTAATCAATAATATATCTAGAGGTGCGACTTTATTCTTTGTTAAAACAGGATTTTCATTATTTATATCTATCTATGTAATCTTGTTCCATGAAAATTATCCATTTTTACCAATTCATTTAACTTTAATTGGTATGTTTGGGGTAGCTGTTCCTACGTTCTTTTTACAATTTGAACCTAGTTATGAAAAAATACAAAATAGATTTTTGAAACAAGCATTAAGTAAAGCAATACCATCATCAATGACAGTATGTTTAATTACCATGGTATGTAATAAACTATTTGATGTTTTACAACTTGAAACGAATGAATTACATACAATTGTTGTTTTTACAACATTCCTTGTATTTTCTTATACATTAAAGAAAGTTTATGCACCATTAAATCGTTATCGTAAAATTATATTAATTTTAATGGTGGTCGCAATGATTTTAAGCATGATTGTTTTACCGAATTTATTTCAACTTTCATTTACAACAAGAAGTGTATTTATTCTAATTGTACTTAGTATACTCATTCCATTTTTAATAAAAATGTTTCAAATCATCATTGATAAAATATTTATTCAAAAGGATTAAACTTGTATTTTTGTTCCACTTTATACAAATTTAGCTAAGGCGTATTTGTATTTTGTGTCAATTCAAGCATTTATGCTTGTTTGTTACAAAAAAATATATTTTGCATAATACTCGTACAAAAGGAAAAGGAGAAATAAAAAATGAATGAGATTATGCTTGTGGGAAGAGTAAAAAAGCTTCCTGAAATGTTTCAGACGAGTAAAGGTACAACTGTAGGAAGAATGGTTGTGGAAGCGGAACGTAACTTTAGAAATGAGGATGGATCAATATCTTTTGATTTATTTCAAGTGACATTATGGAGAGGTATAGCTGAAGAATGTGCTGCAGCATGTAAAGAAGGTAATTTAATTGCAGTGAGAGGTAGAATTAAATCGGATGTATTTGAACGTAATGGGACAAATTACTACAATACAGAAATTATTGCAGAAAAAGTATCATTCTTAGAAAAAGCAGGACTTGCTTAAGAGGTGAAAATAATGAATCGTTCGCTTTATCCTATATTTGAAGAAGGGTACTATGAAGGCTATATTGATGGTTTAGCTGAAGGATTAGAAGAAAGAGGTGAGGAAGGTAGAGATATCTTAAGAAACATGGTTGATGTCGTACAAATGAATAGAGAAGACTATAGTATTAAAGAAACAATGGATGAATTAGATTTATCTGAAGAACAAGTTAAAGTATTGATTGGATTATCCATCAAACTTGTATATGACAATGTTAAAGAGATATTAGAATGTTATGCATGAACTAAGATTGGGTAAAACCAATCTTTTCTTATCTATTAGTATTTTAGCAACCTATGATACAATAATAAAAGCAAATAAAGGAGAAAAGATATATGGCGTTTGATTCTTTGAGCGATCGCTTAAATAAAACAATTAGAAATATTGCAGGAAAAGGTAAATTAACTGATGACAACATGGAATCCATGTTAAAGGAAGTTCGTTTAGCTTTATTAGAAGCAGATGTAAACTATAAGATTGTAAAAGACTTCTTAAATGATGTTCGTGAAAAAGCTCGTGGTGAAGATGTTATTAACAGTGTTCAACCAGGAGAAATGCTTGTTAAGATTGTTCATGATGAATTAGTTAATTTATTAGGTAATGAAGAAAGTGAATTACATTTTAATGAATCAGGTATCACAGTCATTATGATGGTTGGTTTACAAGGTACTGGTAAAACAACAAGTGTTGGTAAAATTGCTAGAATTTGTAAAACAAAACTTGAAAAGAATCCATTACTTATTGCGGCCGATGTTATTCGTCCAGCTGCGATAGAACAATTAAAAACATTAGGAAAAGAAATTGATACAGAAGTATTTTCTTTAGGAACAGAAACTAGTGCATTAGATACAGTTAAAGCTGGTATGAAGTATGCTTCAGAAAATGGCTTTGATACTGTATTTATTGATACTGCAGGTCGATTACATATTGATGAAGAATTAATGAATGAACTTGTAGATATTCATGGATATGTACATGCGGATGAAATCTTACTTACAGTAGATGCAATGACTGGTCAAGATATCGTCAATGTAGCTAAAGCCTTTAGTGAACGTTTACCTTTAACTGGTTTAGTTGTTACTAAGTTTGATGGTGATAGCCGTGGTGGTGGCGTTTTATCTGTAAAGAAAATCACAGGCGTACCTATTAAATTTGTTGGTGAAGGCGAAAAATTAGAAGATATGAATATCTTCTATCCAGAAAGAATGGCAGACCGTATCTTAGGTATGGGAGATGTTGTTTCTCTTGTAGAAAAAGCACAAGAAAAGTTAGATATGGAAGCTGCTGAAAAAGCGATGCAACATATGATGGAAGGTAAGTTTGACTTAAATGATATGTTAATGCAATTAGAACAAACAGCAAAATTAGGACCTTTATCAGGTATTTTAAAGATGTTACCAGGATATTCTCAATATTCAGATTTGATTGATGAAGCAAAAGCATCTGATGGAATGAAGAAAACAAAAGCAATTATTCAATCCATGACATTAGAAGAACGTCGCAATCCTGATAAGATTCGTAGCACAATGAAGAAGAGAATTGCGGCTGGTAGTGGTACATCATTAAATGAAGTTAATAAAGTATTAAATCAATTTGCAAAAACAAAAAGAGCAATGGATGCAATTGGTGGTATGCAAAAACGTGGTAGCTTGAATGAAGAAAATCTAGAAAAATTAATGAATCAATCACAAGCTCAAGTAGACGCATATCGTCAACAAATGAATAAATTCAAAAACTAGTTGAAGATTTTCTTCAACTTTTTGTAATGATAGACATTAATAAATGGAGAATGAAATGAAAAAGTTAAAAGTAATGACAATTTTAGGTACTAGACCTGAAATTATAAGATTAAGTGAAACAATTAAAGCGTGTGATCGTTATTTTGATCATGTTTTAGTGCATACAGGACAAAATTATGATCCTAAGTTAAATGATATCTTTTTTGAAGATTTAGCTTTAAGAAAACCAGATTATTATCTAGATTGCGTTGGTGATAATCTTGGGCAAACAATGGGTAACATTATCGCAAAGAGTTATGAATTAATGCTTAAAGAAAAACCTGATGCTGTTCTTGTGTTAGGTGATACAAATAGTGCGTTAAGTGCAATTTCTGCGAAAAGATTAAAAACACCTATATTCCATATGGAAGCAGGAAACAGATGTTGGGATTGGAATGTATCTGAAATGATTAATCGTAAAATTGTAGATGCGATTAGTGATATCAATCTTCCTTATACAGAAAATAGTAGAAGATACTTATTAAGTGAAGGTATTGATGGGAAAACAATGTTTGTGACAGGTAGTCCTATGACTGAAGTACTTCATAAACATATGGATCAAATTGAAAATAGTAAAGTGCTAGAAGAACTAGGATTAGAAAAAAATAAATATATTCTTGTGTCAGCTCATAGAGAAGAAAATATTGATTTAGAAGATAATTTTATGTCACTTATGACGGCAATTAATAATATCGCAGAAAAATACAATATGCCTGTAATCTATTCGACACATCCTCGTAGTAGAAAATTTATTGAAAAGAGAAACTTTGTATTTAATCCATTAGTTCGTAGTCTAGAACCATTTGGTTTCTTTGACTATAACAAACTACAAATGAATAGCTATTGTGTATTAAGTGATTCGGGAACATTAAGTGAAGAAAGTGCAATTCTAAACTTTAATGGTATTCTTATTCGTACAAGCACTGAACGTCCAGAAGCATTAGATGCAGGAAGTGTCATCATCGGAGGAATTACTACAGATACAATTGAACAAGCAATTGAAGTATCTACGTCCATGAAAGAAAATAATGAATTAATGGGTATGCCACACGATTATCAAGATGAAAATGTATCTGTTAAAGTAGTGAAAATCATTCAAAGTTATACAGATATTGTGAATCGTACAGTATGGCTAAAGAAATAGTGAAAATATTTTCAGAAAAATATTTTAAAATTTTCTTGCATTCTTGAAATAAAAGTGTAATATTAAATCCATAAAATTAAAGACAAGAGGTAGCGGTGCAAAAGAGTAGCTGATGGAGTTGGCA
>CAVAZS010000115.1:0-7010 GCA_963593385.1 Lachnospiraceae bacterium
ACTTCAACTTATCTTTTTGGCTTTTTAGAAGTGGAATTTAAATTTTCAATTGAGCGTAATTAAAATTGAGCACTTGATATCCAAAAAAGGCAATTTATTGCATTGCCTTTAATCTTTTATTTATTTGTTGTACTTGTGCCTACTAAGTTATAACCACCTACATTACAAGATGTAGCTTCATAAATCTTATTACCCCATCTATCAAAGACATTTCCACATGAATCTGTTGTGAATGGTCCACCATCATCCCATCCACTATCTTTCTTTGTATCAGGTGTAGCTGTAGGAGTAGGATCAGGTGTTAAGTCAATTGTAATTGTATATGTCGCAACATCACTATCAATCATTCCGGCCATTACTGCAATAGCTTTAATCGTAGTTGTTTCATTTACTTCTATTGCACTTTCATACAATGTACTATCTACTGTAGGATCACTACCATCTAATGTGTAATAAATGGTTGCACCATCTAAACTAGACAAACCTACAAGTTGTGTTTTTCTATATGTTCCTGTAGATGCACTCGACGAAGGTGCTTCTAATTGTATTGGAGCTTGTACATTTACAGTTATCTGAATCTCGTTGCTAACATCTCCTTGATTAACATAGCTAGGTATCTTTACAATTCCTGTAACTGTTAATGTTTGAGCATTTAAACTAGACTTATCAAAATTAGGAATACTCCATTCTACATCAGCATCTATTTCATATTCACTTTCTGTATCTAGTACTAATACAACAGATTTAGGAAGCATTGTCCATTTATTTTCATGTTTTTCATCCGGGCCTAATTCTCTTTGATTTTCTTTTTCTTGTTTTAATGCAGCGTTATAGGCATCTAAATAAGAAATAGTTATATCTTCAGGTTGAACAATCTTTTTTAAATCATATGTCTGCATGCTTGTCTTAGGGAAAGTAAGATAAGCAATTAAAGTAGTTTCATCCACTTTACCAATTACATCTTTTTTACCAGCTACACTGATATCTATATTTTTTGGTATTACATATCTAACATCTGTTAAGTAACGCTTAATAGGTAATTTTAATGTATAGCTTGTATCATAGTCAGCTATTTTCGTACCAGTATCATCTTCTTTAGCATCAGGTACCCACGTTAATTCCGACAAATTAAAGTAATCATTGATTGTTATTGTTTCTTCACCTATTGTTGCTTGAATTCCATTAGTTCCTATTGTAGGCATCACTTCATCAGCTACAGGATAATCTATATCAAAACTTATTGCAGAAATAACTGGATTATAGATTGCTTCAACAGTTTGATCATCATCTAAACTATCATAAGTAAGAGTCAAATCTGTAGAAGTAGAACCATCACTAAATTTCCATTTTTCAAATGCTTTATTAGGATATGTAGGAGCAGTGAGTATAACTTTCGTACCAGCTTTATAACTATATTCCTTTTTATCACTCCAATGTTGTTCCGTTTCAGAATAAATTGCTGTATCGCTACAATTAATCGTTACTTTATATTGAACAATACCATCAAGGATATAACTGCGTTCTACAATTTCTGAAGAAACTCCATTTAGTTCAGCCCAAACTTTTACTTTAAATGTGCTCTGAACGTTTTCACTTGTAAGTAAAACGATTCCTGTTTTATCACTATATGCTTGTGGATCACCATCATTAATTGAGTAGTAAATAATTGCATCATCAGTTTCACAAGTTGCTTCAACTTTTAAACTTGTTCCTGAATAAGTTCCACTAGTAGGCGTTACAGTTGGTGTTTCTACAGTTGCAGGTGCTACTTCAGTTACATTAACTGTCACATTAAATGTAGCTGAATCTGCAAATGTAACATTTTCTGGTTTAATAATTGGTAACGTGATTGTTGCACTACCACTTTCTGGTTTAACTACTTTATCCTCACTAATTAAGTTAGATAAAATTTCATCTGTAATTTTATCTACATTATAAATATCTTTATTACCATTTGTATCTACACCAATTGCAGTACTTGGAAGTGCATTAATCAAATCAGCTTTAGATATACCTACTTGTACAGTAATAGATGAACTGTCAAAACTTTCAACTGTTTTAGATTCCGTTGTAAAAGGCATTGAAACAATTGTTACTGTACCATTAGCGTCTACTGAAACTTCTTTTGCTTTGACAACGAGTTTAGATTCATCACTATCTGCACCATATTGAATCGTGATATTTTCAGCACTTAAATCTTCTGAGAATGCCCATCTACTAGCAATATCTTGTTTTGCTTGAAATTTAATTGCATAAGATGTTCCGTATTTTGCTGTTCCTGAAGTTGGAGTAAGTGTATCACCTGAAACTTCTAACCATTGGTATTGATTTGAATTTAATACATTTTCATTTTTACTTGTCGTCATTTTCAAGTTAGTGTTTGGCAAAGTACTACCTGCAACTGGCTTATCTAACTTCAATGTTAAATCTGTTAATTTAGTCGCATAATAAGCTTTTATATTCACATTGTGATTCGGCATAGTGATATTTAGAACCGTAGCAGATTTCTGGTCTTTTATATCATAACCTACTGTATTTACAGGATCCCATTCAATAAATATTTTACTATTATCTGTATTATTATCAGAGACGATAACATTTTGCTTATAATAATATTTACCGAATTCCTTATTATTAATATAAATAGTATACTTTGAACTTTCACCACTTCTAATAAATAGCTCATTATCACTAGAAACATATTCCAAATGATAATTCTCTTGATTTTTATCTAAGAAGAATGTTCCTTCAATATAGTTGTATAAATCATCTCCTACTTGTCTAGTAGATGTAGCAGAACTTGATATACCAATATCCGATCCTTCATCAACTTCACCTTTAATATATGCTTTCATTAGTGCCCAATTATCTAAGAAAACATTTTCTTCATTATCACCAGATTTATTTCCGGAAATGATGTCTTTACCACGTAACTCAACGTCAACTGAACCATACACATAGACTCCACCACCATCACCAGATGTAGTTTTATTTCCTGTTATTACACAGTTTTTAATCAAATTACCATCATTATCATCGTAGATTCCACCACCATCGCCACTAGATTCATTATTTGTAATCTTACAGTCTTCGATAGTACAATCTTCATTATCAATATAAATTCCGCCACCTCTTTCAGCTTTATTTCCATCAATGATGACATTTGATATCTTACAATCATCACTATCAAGTAAAATAGCACCACCATCCGCTTTAGCTGTATTATTTGAAATTGTAGAAGTACCATCACCGGTAATTGTAAGCGTATCTTCAGTAGAAATAGCACCACCATCCGCATCACTTCCAACGGCCTCATTATAATCAATTCTAGAATGATTCTTTAGTATAAGATTTGTAGTTCCTTTTAGTTTGAGTGCTCCAGCACCTTTACCACCTGATTTGTTGTAAATAATCGAACTATTATCCATAATAATAGTTAATCCATCACGATAAGAATATAATCCGGCACCACCATCTAAATATTTACTTCTATTTGTATAAGTTCCATTATATTGAATGACTGTATCTACCATTTCTAAAGTACAATTCGTCCCACTAACTCCAAGCACTCCAGATGTAGTTCCATAATTATGTTCGATTTTAACATTTTTTAAATATGCATATCCATTATCTTTTGCAAGTCGAATTACGCCTCTAGCATAAGCTCCAACAGCCCCACGATCTTTACAATTAATTCCAGTAATAGCTATATTTTCAACATAAAGTTTAGCATTTTCTCCAACATATATTGCACCTGCAGTATCATAGCATCTTGTATTTGTTAATAAGCCACCAGCAGTAATCGTAAAGTCATACAACTTTCCAATCAATAATGTTTGTTTTTCTTTATCATAACTATTAAATCCTTTATAACTAAAAGTGGAATTTCTTGAACCAATTAATCTAAAAGTAGAATTTTTTTCTAAACGGAAAAATTCACCATCTCTTATACCTAACATTTTTCCGCCTGTTGAAGTTACATCTTCCCATTTCAGCATATATCCATTCATATCAACTGTAGCAGACTTACCTTCTTCTAATACAAAATGTTGATCAATACCTTCAATAGAATGATTCAAATAAATGACAATATCTTTGCCATCCTTTGTTTTATTATTCTTACCATATTCCCAAGCATCTCTAAAAGAGAAAAAATATACTTTTTCTTGTGTTGTATCATTTTCCGGATAATAATATGCTTCATCAGAATAACTTGCTAAAACTTCTTTCATACAAGTCTTAGATATTCCTAATATCATGGTTAATACAAGAATACTATTTAATATTTTTCTAAATAAACTATTCATATATAATATCTTCCCTCTAGCAATATATTTTATTCGATATTTGGATATAAAAAAAGAGTCAAACGAATGACTCTAATCTAAAGCTTTTACCATATTCGCAAGATAGTAGATATCTTTACTACTCATGAATAAAAATACTGCTTTTTTTTCTTGGTTTAAAATCTTAGCTCCATTTTCATCTTCCGAAAGAACAATTGAACCAGGAATTTTATCTTGCAAATAATGGATATCTATATTTGTACCATCTTGTTTATCATCAATACTAGTAAAATCTAATAAATAGACTTTATCTGCTTTACTGAGTTGTTTTGCAAAATCATCCGCAAAATATAATACACGAGAAGCACGATGTGGTTTAAATACAGCTACTAGTTTTTGATTAGGGAATCTTTTTCTAGCAGTATCAATTGTTACACCTACTTCTGTAGGATGATGCGCATAATCATCAATATAAATGTTTCCATTATGTTCTTCTACAACAAACCGACGCTTAACACCATGGAAATTCGATATACCTTCTTCAATTTGCTCAACTCTCATATTTTCTAAAATTCCAACGCCAATACTAGCTAACGAATTTAGCAATAAATGATGTCCTACAAATGGGAATGAGAAATGACCAAATAATTCTTTTTCAAAATATAAATCGAATTCAATATGCTTTGAATCTTCAATTACATTTTTCGCTTGAATATCATCTGTATCTTCTAAGCCATAGAAATATACCTTTTTAGAAGGATCAAAATGACATTTTCTAGCTTCCACGTCATCACCATAAACAATTAATGCTTTTGATACATGAGAGCTAAATTCTTCATATGCACTACGATAATCCGCATCATCTTCAAAGTAATCTACATGATCAATTTCAATATTTGTGATAATTGCGTATTCAGGATAATAAGCAATAAAGTGTCTACGGAATTCATCAGCTTCTAAGCAAAAATATTTTGTATCAGAATCGATATGTCCTTCACCATCACCAATTAACCAACCAGTATTACCTTTTTTTTGCATCATAGATGAAACAATACCAGTAGTTGTTGTTTTACCATGGCTTCCAGCTATTGCGATAGTTTGATATGGTTTAATAAATTCACCAACGAACTCATGATATCTAGCTACTTTACATGTAAGATTATTTCTAGCTGCTATAACTTCAGGAAAATCTTCTAAGAAAGCATTACCAACTATAATATTCATGTTGTCACAAATATTATCTGGATTAAAAGATAATATAGGAATATTTCTTTCTCTTAACCCTTCTTCTGTAAAGAAATGTTTATCTAAATCACTACCTGAAACATTATTACCTAAATCTTTTAGCATGCATGCTAGTGCTGCCATGCCTGTTCCTTTTATACCAATAAAATAATAGTTTTCCATATCATTAGTCTTCGTCATCATCAAATAAAGTTGCTGAGTCAAAAACAGGTTTTTTCTTTGGTAATGGTGGTGCAGAAGTACGAGGTTCATTTGCAATTACTTCTTCAGTAACAGCTTTTAGCTCATTAAAAGTATTTTCAAGTTTATCAGATGTTTTATTTTCTTCTACATGTTCATTGCCATTTAAAATATCATCTAGAGAGAATTCTGGAATTGTATCTTCGGCTTCAACCTTTTCTTTTGTGACAGTCATTTTTTCAACGTTATTTGATTTTTCTACTGTTTTTTGAACAGTGCTAGGTTGATCATCTTTATTTACACCATACATTGGAGAAATAACTTTTGATACATACTCATCACCTTTTTTAGATGATGTTGCTTTACGAACTGTTGTTTTACCTGTATTTTGTACAGCATTAACATCTTTTTCATCAACACCAAAAATAGGACTGATTACAGGATTAAATTCATATGGTAGCTTCTTAATTTGCTTTTGTGTTGTAGTCTTAGACACTCTAGGTTTAGAAACTGTTTGTGATCCACTTAAATCATCTAAAGTTAAACTTGCTGAACGTGTTTTTTCAGTTTGAACAGGTTTTACAGGTATTGCAGGCTCTGCTTTTTCAAAAGTAGGTTGTCTAAATACACTACTTTCTTTTTGTACAGGTGCTTTTTCTTCATATGATGGAACAACAGGAGTTTTAATCTGTTGTGTAACATCTATTCTTTGCATTGAAGGTCTAGAAACTTCTTTTTGTTCAAAAACTGGAGCACTTGTTTGTACTTTTTCTCTTGTTTTCTTTACTGGTTTTACAGGAACAACGACTTCTTCTTCCTCTTCTTCATCGTCCACTTCTTCAAATATTAATTTTTTTAGATTTTCAAACATATTAAACTCCTTTATTATCTTTCTACATTTTATTCCTAAATTTTTTAATTGTTAAGGTCTTCGTCTTCTTCGCTAGGTGCATTATAGTCTCCATCTACACCATCTTCATTTGTTTCTGTTTCTTCTGTGATTTGATCATTTTCAAATAACTCATCAACTGCTCCATTTTCTGGAGTGATATTTTTAAACAGTTCTAATTGTTCACGTTTATAAGTAATAAGTTCTCTATCTGAATAATCAACTTTGATTTTATTTTCATCAATTTTGATTGTTTTAGCAATATCTAACATTACTTCAACTAATGCTGGTGCATCATTTTGTGAACATACTGAATAGAATACCATATAATCAGTTGTTAACTGTATTATTTTACCATAAGATACTTCATATATATATAAACTATACTGATGACTTGCATCATTATAATC
>CAVAZS010000116.1:0-7002 GCA_963593385.1 Lachnospiraceae bacterium
TTAAACGATGTGCAATTATTTGTACATCGAGCCCACTTTGGGAGAATTAAGCCAATAGAATTTAAAAATACATTCTTTAATGTCGTGTTAATGATTATGATTTCTATTGTTTTTGTTTCGGGCTATACATATTTTTTACAGAAAGCATATAACGAAAGTACATTAGAAAATACATTTAATGAAAATGTCAGTCGCACTGAAGCAATTCAATCTACAGTTTTAAATATTGTAAATGAAGATGATTTTGAGGATTTAGATGTATATAGTGGTAGATACCAAGAATTGCAATACCATTTACAAGAGTTTAAAGAGATGAATTTGGCGGAAGAATTCTTTCTTGTGAAGAAAAACGAAAAAGGTGAACTTGTATATGTTGCGGATGGCAACTATAAAAATAGTATTGATTATAGAAGACCAGGAGATAGTGTAAACGAGGATTTAAAAGAATCTATAGAGCTTGCACTATCAGGAACACCTACTTATAACTTAGATTTAGTAGGCACCCATACTTTTACAGCAATTTATCCTGTAGAAATAAATGATAGTATTGTAGGTGCATTTTATATTGAATTTAGTGTAGAAGCAGCTTACATGCTAGTAGTAGAAAGAGACCAGATAGCTCTTAAACTAGTAGCACTAGGTACAAGTGTTGTTTTGCTTATGATGATTTTTGCTTGTATCTACATGCGAAAGGAACATAAGAAACATTTTGAGCAAGAACAAGAATTGAAAAAAGCTGCTGAGAAAGCAGAAGCTGCAGATCGGTCAAAATCAATATTCTTGTTTAATATGAGCCATGATATTCGTACACCAATGAATGCGATTATTGGCTATATTGATTTAGCGAGAAGACATATTCATGATGAAGATAAGCTAAATACTTACATGGACAATATACAAGATTGTGGAAAGAAATTACTTGCATTACTTGATAATGTTTTAGATCTTGCAAGAATTGAAAGTAACAAAATTAGTATTGAAGAAAGTGCTGTGAATATTGAAAATGCATTTGTTTCTTGTGTATCGATGTTCTCAAATAATGCAGAACAAAATCACCAAACTCTAAAAATAGAAACAAACTTAAAACATCATTATGTCTATTTAGATGAAACACATTATTCTGAAGTGATTATGAATATTGTAAGTAATGCGATTAAATATACTGGAAAAGATGGTGTAATTACTTGTGAATTATTACAAGAAAAAGCAGATAAACCTGGTTGGTGTAATACAATTGCTAAAATTACAGATACAGGAATTGGTATGAGCAAAGATTTTCAAGCTGAGATTTTTACACGCTTCTCAAGAGAGTATTCTTCGACTGTTAGTGGCATAGATGGTTCAGGATTAGGTATGTCTATTGCTAAAAAACTAGTTGATTTGATGGGTGGAGGAATATCGGTAGAAAGTACATTAGGTAAAGGATCTACATTCATTGTGTCTATTCCTACACGAATTGCATTAGAAGAAGATACACAAATTAATCGTGTGATTTACGGTGATATAGATTATGACAAGTTTAAAGGAAAGAGAATCTTGCTTGCGGAAGATAATGATTTAAATGCAGAAATTGCAATAGAATTATTAAGTGAAGAAGATTTGATTATAGATAGAGTGAAAGATGGCGTAGAGTGTATTGAACAGTTAGAAAAAGTAGATTCTAGTTATTATGACTTAATCTTAATGGATGTACAAATGCCTATCATGAATGGTTATGAGGCTTGTCAAAAGATACGAAAGTTAAATGATTCAATTAAAGCAAATATTCCAATTATAGCAATGACAGCGAATGCTTTCTCTGAAGATAAAGAAAGGTCACTCAAGATGGGAATGAATGACCATGTGACTAAACCGATTGATTTGAATATATTATTGTCTACAATTCAAAAATACATAAAAGACTAAAGTGATTTTCGTATTGTACGAATTCTATTTGTCATGCCTGGATGATTATATTCTGTAATTTCAACCCACTTACAAGGATTAACATCTACAAGTTCATCATTACTTAGTGTTTTAAATGTTTTGATGAGTGCTTCACCGTATCCTTCTTTTACTGCGTTTTGATCAGCCTCATATTCATTAACTCTACTAATATAGTTAGTAAAGATGGAAATAAGAAAACTAAGTGGTGACAAGAATGTTCCTATTGCAATGATTACTAGTGCGTAATTTGTTGTTTGGATACCAAAAGAAGAATTAATCCAAGAAACAAATTGTTCTAGTAAAAATGGATTATAAATGCAATATACTAATAAACAAAATGATAGAGCGAGATCGACATAAGATAAGTATTCTAAGAATGTTTTCTTATGCTTTAAGTGACCTACTTCATGAGCTAATACTGCAAGTAGTTCTTCTTCATCATTTTCGTTAAGGAAGTTATCCGCAATGCTAATTTCACGGTAGAAAAGAAGATGTAATACGAATGCATTTTTACTAATACTCTTTTTAGATTCATCATAAACATAAATGTGATAAATTTTCTTTTTCACACCTTTTAATAAATCGTAAATTTTATGTTTTAGTTCATTATCTTCCATCTCTGTAAATGTATATGTTTTTCTAAAGATGACTAAAGAAATAAGAGTAATAATTAGCATTGCTATGACGATAACTATCGCAACGATAAAAGCAATTAAACATGCTTTAGGTAATGACATTGGATATAAATTAGAATTAGAAATAGTGTGAACAATCGCAATGAGTAAGAATAAAGCTAATACACCAATAATTTCTGAAGGAATTGTATTTAAGAAGAAATCTTTATTAAATTCTTTCTTTGTCTTTTTGTTCATCTTATATTTTTCGGAAATCTTAAAAGTGAATATATATTGCTTGTAATAACTTAAAGGTAAAGTAAGAATCATTGGAATTAAATAAGAATATAAACTAACTAAATATTCATTGTTACCACTAATAGAATCAATCCATCTATAAGTCCCTATAAAAATTAACCCAAAAAGAATGCATGTGTTGATTATAGAAAATTTATTGTTATGTTTTCTAATATCACTTTTATAAGATAGAAATGTTTCGTAACGTCCAGCGTCATAAACATCATTTACTTCTTCTGGTAATGGTAAAGCACGTTGTTTATCAATCATTCTGTTTAAGAAAGCATCATAAACAAAAGAAAAAGCTTCAAATAATATATAAATCAAAATAAAATTCATAAAATACCTCGCTAAACAATTATAATAATAAACATAACTTTAGGGGGAATTTTCATGAGGAGAAAGAATAAACCGTTTTTTTATTTTCTTTGTATATCAATGTTAACGAATTTATCCATGAACTTAGCTCATCCTGTTACACCGACATTTATTAAAGAATTAAATTTAGGAAACTATATGTTTGGTGTAGCTTTTGCGGCCATGTCTACAGGACAATTTTTATTATCACCACTAGTTGGTAAGTTAACGAAAAGCATAGGTGAAAGAAAAGAAATGACGATAGGACTTGCATTATATGCATTAGGCCAATTCTTTTTCATGAGTTCTAAAACTGAAGTGATGATTGTTATCGCAAGATTATTCTGTGGAGCTTCTGTAAGTTTTTATGTTGTATCTGCACTCACATATATTCTTCGTATATCTGATGAAAAGGAACAAGGTAAAAACTTGACCTTATATACAACAGTACAGACTGTATTTGCGACATTTGGTTATTTGTTAGGCGGTGTCATTGGAGATTTCTCTATTTATTATTCCTTCTATTTACAAATTTTCTTCTTACTACTAGCAGCAGTATTAACTTATTTCTTAAGTGTTGATTGCAAAGAAGAACATGAGCACGTTGATCTGACATTAAAAGATATTAATCCATTTAAGATTTTCTTTGAAGGTAAAGAGTTTATTACATTATTGTTAGGTATTTTATTTGTGGTAACTTTTGTGGCTAGTTTAGCTTCAACTGCATATGATCAAACGTTTAATTACTATATCAAAGATGTCTTTAACTTTAAGCCTTCTTATAATGGCTATGTTAAAGCTGCTACAGGTATTGCGTGTTTTATCGTAAATATGACGATTGCGATATATATTCAACAAAAAAGAGATTTAGCGAAAAGCTTAGTTGTGATATTCCTTACTTGTTTTGTATTATTATTTGCCTTTGTTAAAGTAGAAAATATTTGGACAGTACTTGTAATTGCGACTGTATATTACGCAACAAATTCAATTTATTTGCCAGTTTTACAGAATCTATCTGCAAAATGTTGTACAAAAGAAAATAGTGGATTAGTTATGGGCTATAGCACAGCAATGCGTTCTCTAGGAATGATACTAGGTGCTTTAATTGCTGGATTTATTTATGATATTAATCCAACATTACCATTTATTATGGCATCACTTGTTTTCTTATTATCTGCTTTAGGATCACTTTTATATGTGAAAAAGAGATAAAAAATAGACCTGTTATAGTCTATTTAAACTCAAGATTTGCATATATTTTTTTCATGCGTTCATCTGGATAATGTTGGTCAATATAAGACTCAAATATATTTTTTGATGGAACAAGATTTGTACGGTCATACCATCTTTTGACAGTTGCGGCAGACATAAAGGAATTAAATATCATAAATACTAGTAGTATACGCGTTAATGGCTTACCAATTTTGTTTGGTATTTTCAAGATCCAAGTAGACATATATGGATAGATAGTTTTAATCCAAAATATACCGAGTAATCCCCAAAAGATAGAATATTCTAAACAAATTCTACCGTTTAGATTAAAAGGGTGAGCACTATAATCCCAACTAGTAGACCCAAAAGCCATTTCTTGTAAGAAACTACATAGATATTCAACAATTGATCCGCTGATAAAACCACCAATAAAAGAATAGAAAGAAGATCGATTGCGATACTTATATAAGGAATATGTTAGAACAAGTGCACCAAATCCATAAACAAGATTAAATGGCCCATAGATTAGACCAACTCTACTTTCATAGTGTCCTCTAGTGACAATACACCATATTGTTTCTATTACTACTCCACCAAAACAACCAATAAAAAATACCCAGAATAACTTGTAGAAAGAAGCGCCTATCGCAAAATGCTTAGTGACTTTTTCTTCGTAATCAATTTCAGCATTTGTTGGCTTAACTGGTAGGATACGATGCTTTTTTGACATTTGTCTTTCAACACGTTCTGCTTCTTTTACTCTTGTCTTTAATTCATCAGATTGTTCGCGAGCTTGAACAGAAAAGCGTGCAAAATGTTCACTCGTGTGATATAGCAAGTCTGCTTCTTCTAGCATTGCATTCTTTAGTCTAGGCATATTGGATATACCTTCAGATGTACCTTTAGCTAAAGCATCATATTGCGAGTTTAATGTCTCGCGAGTATCATTTTCTAGTTCGTTTATTTCCTGGACAATATTGCTATAACGATAACGAATTTTCTGGTTCAAATCATTTGTTTTCTGCTTTTCTTTTTTCATAGTTTCATTATATGAAATTAGAGAAAAAAGGGAAATTCTATTCCCTTTCGTTTCTTCTTAATTGATATTCACCAGTTACTTCTAATGAAGAACCGTTATCTAGCGTGACTCTACCTCTACGACACTCTCTTAATCTACCGTTCGCATCACGTACATGCATTCCTTCATCTTTGAGAGGGGATACATAATATACGCCAGGCATAATATTTTTGGGTACAGAATAAATGCCAGGAGTAATGGTCATTGTATTATCGCTAGATAAATAAATCAAATTACCATCTTTCTTTTCTTGTATTGCGGCAGCTTTTAAGAATACTGCTTCACGCATATAAAATAAATCAGAATGATTAACACTGTATTTATATGTTTTACCTTTTTCGCTTACTACAATTTCATTTAGATTATTTGCGTCATGAACCATGTTGGTTAAACGATGACAATTTATAAAGTTATCCGCAATGAAATATAATGCGGCATCTGTTTCATATAGTTTACCTTTGACGGTTGTTACGCCACTTTCACCTGGTGCTGTATATAATTGATCAAAATTTTTTCTTGTGATATCCGCAATTCTAATATTTTTCTTTTCACTAGGTATTAGACTAGTTAATACCGTAATAGAAGAATCGACAATATTGATAGCTCGTTCTCCATCATGTAGTAACATACTTGGTAATGGATAAAATTTCGCAATTGTTTCTTCTGGAGTATGATTTTCTAAATAATTAGAAATTAACATATCACGCATTTTAGAATCATTTGTTACTAATAATTGGAATATATCGTATTTGACAGGTAAATGATAGTTTTCGACAATTCTCTTACATCTTTTACAGATACAATGTCCATCACTAAGAGCTTCAGGTCGATTAAAGAGACCTTTTGGTTCATCTAAACAGAAATCACAAATTTTACTTTTCGCCATAAATGCCTCCTAGTAGTATTATAGCACTATGAAATAAAGCGAATATAGTATGTAATATATAAAAAATCCGCTAGATAAAGCCTATGCTTTAGCATAGTGCTGTGAATAGCGGGTATAATATATGTGTGGGGACAAAATATAGTTCAAATAGTCATAGCAAGTATTTATTACAATTTCATTTAATTTTTGTTTGTAAGTATAGAAAACCTTTACTTGAAAATAATGAAATAGCTGATGAAATTAAAATACTTTCTAAGATAATTTGCTTAAAACATAATGTAGAAATCAAATATGCTGAAACTGATAAAGATCATATTCATTATTTAATTTCAACGAAACCAAATTGTAATTTAGCTAACATAGTTAAAGCGCTTAAATCTTATACAACTTATCACATTTGGGTTAAGTTTCAAAAAGAATTAAGTAAAATATTTTGGAAAGAAAGAACTTTCTGGACTGATGGTTATTTTATTTCTTCTGTAGGAAATGTTTCCGAAAACACAATTAAACAATACATAGAAAGCCAAGGTAAATAATGATACAAAACAAAGCTATTGAATTAAGACTATACCCAAACAATAAACAAGAAGAATATTTTTCTAAGTGTTTTGGTTGTGTTCGTCTTGTTTATA
>CAVAZS010000117.1:0-6895 GCA_963593385.1 Lachnospiraceae bacterium
TATCAGAACTACTTTCAATCACTGCATTATCAACTTTAAATACTTCACTAGGAGCATACATTTGTAATTGTGATTTTCTTGTTTCTAAATAAGTTTGAATTGTTTCTTTTGCTGAATCTGTATCTGTTACTTTAAATACACCTAAGCAATCAGCTAATTTATCTGCAGCATAGAACGCCCCTTCTTCATAAACTCCATCTTCAAAAAAGAATAGTCCTGGAATCACTCTAGTTTCAACTTCTTGTACAGTATCTAATGACAAAGAAGAGATTAAACTCGTTGCAGTATCACTTGGTGTAGCATTAGATGTTGAATTACTACTACCACTTGAACAACCACATAAACATAAAACAACTAATATACTACTGACAAATTTCTTTAACATATAATTCACTCCTTACTGTATGTGTAGAGATATAATCTTCAAATGCATGTGTACCTGTCACATTAAAATGTAATCCATCCCATACATAATCATCATTAATTGTACCATCTATATCTAATTCATCATCTAAATTTAAGAAATATAAATGATTATTTATTGCAATCTCTTTGATTGTATTATTTAAATTTTCTAAATGTTCTGTTAGTTCGGGTTCTGGTAAATCAGAAATATAGTCTGGATGATAAGATAAAATCAAATATATATTAACTTCTGGATTATTTGTTCTTAACATCGTAACAATTTCTTGCAATTTTTCACCAAATGCCGTGAAGTTAGGATTACGAATTTCATTAATACCAAATAATAAATAAATATTCTTTTTTGTAGTAGATTCTAGTACATTCATTAATGTTGTTCCTTCTTCATAAGTATATGATTCTTCATTTGTACTAGGATCAACAGTCATATTATCAATTAGCAATAGATTTAGTGAAGTAACATATGCAACTTGCCAATCTGTATGATTTCCATACAATGCAATCGAACCCATTCTAGAATCTCCAGCAAGTAGAGTATCTACATAAAAACTGTCTTCAGCTGGATTACTTTTACTAACTGCTTTTGTGTAATCATATGTATTTACTACTCTACAACTATATTCTTCAGCATTTACTTCTTTATTTGTTGAAGCTGAACAACCACTAACAAATAAAATGCTAACAAGTAATTTATTCAACAGACTTTTCTTCATTTTCAAATAAGTCATCACTTTCTTCTTTATTTTTAAAATCTGGTAAATCAGGCAATTCTTTTAAACTCATTAATTTAAAAGAATTCATAAATTCATTAGTTACTTCATATAAAATTGGTCTACCAGGAGCATCACTTCTACCTGCTTCCTGTATTAAATCTCTAGCAAGTAATTTTCTTAACATGACATCTGCACCAACACCACGTATTTCTTCTATTTCAACACGCGTAATTGGTTGTTTATAAGCAATAATCGCTAATGTTTCTAAAGCAGCTTGAGATAATGTAGATTGTTTATTCATTTGGAATAAACGTTTAGCACTATCTATTACATATTCTTTGCTTAAGAAACGATATACTCCACCATAATTCGCTACTTCAATTCCTCTTGAATCATCTTCGACATATTCTTTACATAATTCATCAAGTATCTTTTCACATTCTTCTTCTTTACATTCTGTTGCACTCGCTGCTTGACCTGCTGTTAAGCCATCTTCTCCAACAATAAAAAGTAAACCTTCTAAGATACCTTTTAATTTTCTTTTTTTCTCATCTAATTCTAATGAGATTTGTTCTGTTTCTAATTCACTCATGCTCTATTACCTTTTGAAAACCAAATATTATCTTGTTCATCTACTGTAAATACTAGTAAATGTTGTCTTGCTAAATCAAGTACTGCCAAAAAAGTAACAATAAACATTGGTTTATCATGACAATCATCTAATAGTTCATTAAAATGAAACGTTTTAGGAAGTTTATCTAATTTAGCCCTTACTTCTAATTCTCGTTTTTCCATAGATAATTCTCTTCTTATATGCTTTGTTTCAATTGGTTTTGTTAATTGTAAACGACGCATACATCTTTCCATTGCTTTAAGCAAATCATATGGATTACCTTCAAAATGAGAATTATCACTTTCCTTTACCCAATCATCAACTTCACTTGATAAAGGTTTAGAAAGTAAGTTTTGTCTATCTTCATATAACTCATTCAGTTTAACACTTACTTCTTTATATTGTTGATACTCCAATAATCTTCTAACTAATCTTTCTTTAGGATCTTCTTCATAATCATCTTGTAATTCACTATTATCTTTAGGTAATAGTTTCTTTGATTTATATTCAATTAGTTCTGCAAGTTCAACTAAGTATTCACTAGCAACTTCAAGATGCATATTTTGCATTGCACTCAAATAAGCTATATATTGATCCGTCAAAGCATTTACATCTAAATCAAAAAGATCTAATTCTTTTTCTTTAATTAGATGCAACATTAAATCTAATGGACCATCAAAATTTTCTATCGTAACTTTAAATTCTTCCATAATATGTTCCTAAAGGATTATAACAAAAATCGCCCCTTTTCTCCATGCTTAGAGGCGATTTATTTCTTATTAATTCTTTAAGTAATTTTAGTTTCCTTTAATTAGTCTTCTGCAGAAGTTCTAACAAGATTATATCCACCAACGTTGCATCCTTTAGCTTCATAAATCTTATTACCCCATCTATCAAATACATTACCACATGTATCTGTTGTGAATGGTCCACCATCATCCCATCCACCACTAGATTTCTTTGTTTCAGATGTAGCAGTAGGTGTAGGAGTTGGGGTTGGAGCAACATTTTCAACAGTAATATTTAAAGTAACGATACTAGAAGCATAATCTGTTGTAGTACCTTCTTTTTTCGTTTCACTAAATACTAGAACATTATATTTTCCAGCAGCTAGTTCACTAGGAATTGTAATACTACTTGTTCCTTTGTCTTCACCATTATTTCTAGGATTAGCAACATTACCATAATATAATGCATTACCATTTTCATCAGTAATAATTGCTGATACATATTGGTCATTAGCATATGTAGTATGATCATAGCTAATAGATAAATCTTCACCAGCTTTTACCGTAGAAGAACCATCGATGCTTGCAGTAAAGTTTTGAATATCACTAGTAGTATTCGTATTTTTAACTGTTAGTTTCCATTCATTAGTAGTATTAGTCCCAATTTTAGTAAATGTACCTAAGTCTCCTGTATTTTTACCATCTACTGATGTAGCAAGTAAAATCTTGTCTGTATCAATAACCGTACCAAAACGAACACCATCAGTATCATATTCAGTTCCTTCACCATAAGGATAATATCCACCAAATTTTGTTTTGTCTGAAACACCTTCTGTATAAATATTTTCACCAAATACACGTGCTAATTTATAAGGATTAGTATTACTAGCAGCTTCTGTAGGATAATAGCCTTTTTTCAAACTATCATCATAATAAGTAAGACTACAAGTAGGTGTACGAAGCCAAAAGCTATGTCCATCTACATTTAATAAATTCTTACTAATTTTTTCTGCTTCTGCAGTAGAAAATGCCCAATAGTAATATTTATCATTATCTTTTGATTGTGAAGTAATTTCAGGCCCAGCGATAGAATTATCACTAAATGTACGTTCAATCGCTACACCTTCTTCAATAAAGTTAAGACCAGCTTGTCCACTTTTAGTCACTTGATATCCACGTATTGTGTTATCCAAATCACTTAATCTATATATAAGTGAATAGAAAGCTTCTTTAGCACCACTTGAAGTAGTTTCATCAAAAGCATTCCAATCTTTTCTAAATGTTGAAGTACCAACAATATCACTTGTGATTAAAGACATATAGTTATTTGTATTACCCATATCAATAACTTTATTTTCAGTATTGTTATAGTCTAATACACGCCAAGTTTGACCACCAAAGTAAACTGTTGCTGCATCACCAGTATTTTTGTTTGTAGCTAATACTGAACCACCTACTTGGATAGCTGCTGTGCCTGATTCTTCAGCGTTAATGAGACCCCCCCAGTTAGGAGCTAAACTACTAATCATTGTTAATGATAGTAGAAGATTAAATAGTTTTTTCATTACTTTCCCTCTCTTAATATTTATTATGTTACATCATAATAAAGAATTAATATATCTTTTTATGCAACGACAATATTTACAATCTTATTAGGAATAACGATAACTTTCTTAATTTCTTTACCTTCAATAAATGGTTTTACATTGTCTTGTTTTAGTGCTAATTCTTTTACTTCATCTTGATTTGCATCTTTAGCAACATCAAGTTTAGCACGCATCTTACCATTTACTTGTACGATAACTGTTACTTGATCAACAACTAGTTTACTTTCATCATATGTTGGCCAAGCATCATAAGACATATCTTCTTCACCTGTTAATATCTCATTTAATTCTTCACAAATATGTGGAGCTATAGGATATAGAAGTCTTAAGAAATTAACCATCATGCCTTTGTTAATCTTACCTAGCTTATATACATCATTGATAAAAATCATCATTTGAGAAATGCCAGTATTGAAATTCAAAGATTCATTGTCTTCTGTAACTTTTTTAACTGTTGCATTATATGTGAAATCTAATTCAGGAGTAGCTTCTTCTACTACCATATCACTTGTAGCTAAACGATATACTCTTTCTAGCCACTTTCTTGCACCATTCATACCTTGTGTTGACCATGGTTTAGAGCTTTCTAGAGGTCCCATAAACATTTCATATAAACGTAATGCGTCTGCACCATGAGACTCAACTAATTCATCAGGATTAACTACATTACCAAGTGATTTAGACATCTTGATACCATTTTCTCCAAGAATCATACCTTGATGGAACAATTTCTTAAATGGTTCATCATTGAATACAACACCACAATCTCTTAAAACCTTATACCAGAATCTAGAATAAAGTAGATGTAATACCGCATGTTCTGCTCCACCAATATAAAGATCTACTGGCATCCAATGTTTAATTAATTCAGGATCTGCTAAAGCTTTATCATTATGAGGATCTAGATAACGTAAATAGTACCAACAAGAACCAGCCCATTGAGGCATTGTATTTGTTTCTCTTGTACCCTCTACCCCATCAATTTCCACATGTAGCCAATCTGTAGCATGAGCTAAAGGAGATTCACCATCTTCACTTGGTTGATAGTTTGTTACTTCAGGTAATTCTAGTGGTAAATCATCTAAAGAAACAGTTCTCATTGTTCCGTCACTCATATGTACAATAGGAATTGGTTCACCCCAATAACGTTGTCTAGAGAATAGCCAGTCTCTTAACTTATATTGCACCTTTGCATTACCACAATGATGTTCTTCTAACCAACTAATCATCTTAGAAATAGCTTCTTGTTTACCAAGACCATTTAGCCATTCAGAATTGATATGTACGCCATCTTCAGTCCAAGCTTCTTTTTCGATGTCTCCACCTTCAAGAACAGGAATAATCTCTAGTCCAAACTTTTTAGCGAATTCATAGTCACGTGTATCATGTGCAGGAACAGCCATAATTGCACCTGTTCCATAGCTTGCTAATACATAGTCTGAAATCCAGATAGGAATCTTTTTGCCATTAACTGGATTAACTGCATATGCTCCAGTGAATACACCAGTCTTATCTTTATTTAAGTCTGTTCTTTCAAGATCACTCTTTGTAGCACAAGCTTTTTGATAGCTTTCTACTGCTTCTTTTTGTTCAGGAGTAGTAATTTCATTTACATAAGGATGCTCAGGTGACATAACACAATATGTTGCGCCAAATAAAGTATCACATCTTGTTGTATATACCGTAAATTCTTTATTAGTGTTATCAATCTTAAATATAACTTCTGCACCTGTGGATTTACCAATCCAGTTCTTTTGCATTTCTTTTGTAGATTCTGGCCAATCTACTTCGTCTAATTCATCTAACAAACTTTCTGCATAAGCTGTAATCTTTAATACCCATTGACGCATGTTACGACGAATAACAGGATTACCATGTTCACTCTTACCATCTGTAACTTCTTCATTAGCAAGTACTGCTTTTTCTGCAGGACACCAGTTTACTGGCATTTCTGCTACATAAGCAAGTCCTTTGTTATATAGTTGAATGAAAATCCATTGTGTCCATTTATAATAATCAGGATCACATGTTCTTACTTCTCTATCCCAATCATATGAGAATCCTAATGCCTTAAGTTGTTCTCTAAAATGGTCAATGTTCTTATAAGTAAATTCTGAAGGATGATGTCCTGTCTTTAATGCGAATTGTTCTGCAGGTAAACCGAACGCATCAAATCCCATTGGATGCATTACATTAAATCCTTGCATTCTCTTCATTCTTGCCATGATATCTGTAGCTGTATAGCTTTCAGGATGACCTACATGAAGACCTTGTCCACTTGGGTAAGGAAACATATCCATTACATAATACTTAGGTTTAGAAAAATCATAAGCATCTGTTTTATATGTTTTGTTATCTTCCCACTTCTTTTGCCACTTTGCTTCAATACTCTTGTGATCGTACATACTCTTTCCTCCTATAAATATAAAAGACGCCCTATTCTAAGGACGTCTTATTAACGCGGTACCACCTTAGTTCACTTATAAAAGTGCACTTCATTATCTTATTAACGCTAAGTACGGTTACTCCATTGACGAGTTCAATTCTATTTTGTATTAGGTTTCACCATTCCCTAACTCTCTATAACAAAAATCAAATCTACTACTTCAATATCACTGCAACGATTTAATATTACACTTTTTCAAAAAGTTGTGCAATGCAAGTTTTTTCTATAACCGAAAATTCAGTTAATTTCATTTTGACTAGAATCATCTGAATTGGAAGATAATATTTTTTCAACTTGTTCGATTGAAAGATGTAATACTTCAGCAATGTCAGAAACAGATGACCCTTTTTCATAGAATCCAATAA
>CAVAZS010000118.1:0-6700 GCA_963593385.1 Lachnospiraceae bacterium
ATTCTAATTATGGCTTTGATGATGAAGATATAGAAGCTATTTCTAAACTTGATCATATTGATACAGTTGAAGGGGCTCACTTTATTGATGTATTAGGACTTTGTGAAGAAACAACTTATGTAACACGTATTCATTCTTATGATACAAATAATAAAATCAATGAATTTAAACTTGTAAATGGTAGAATGCCAGAAAATAAATATGAAGTACTAGCAGAAAATGGTACTGAAATGATAAGTGGCTTTACACTAGGATCAAAGGTGAAGTTATCTCGCCCAGATAATGATTTAGATGATTATTTGAGTGTAGATGAAGTAACAGTAGTTGGAACAATTGATACTCCAGTTTATTTAAATGAAACAAAAGAAAACAGTACTTTAAGTAATCAAGTTCTTAGAACATATTTATATATTCCTGTAGAAGCATTTTGTGAAGATTATTATACAGAAGTTAATGTATTAGTAAGTGATGCATCAGATATGAATAGTTTTTCAGATCAATATGCAAATTATACAGAAGAAGTAAAAGATGAAATTGAAACATTTAGTAAATCACAAGCTGAAAAAAGAAAAGATTCTGTGATTAGTGAAGCATTAGAAAAATATAATGATGGCTTACAAGAATATAATGATGGGAAAAAAGAATTTGATGAAAAAATTAGTGATGCTGAAAAAGAAATATCAGATAACGAGCAAAAAATATTAGATGCTGAAAAAGAAATATCAGATGGCTATCAACAATTACAAGAAGCTGAAGATGAAGTGACGCGTGGTGAAATCGATGGAGCAAATCAAATTCATGGTGCACGTAATCAAATTAGTGCTGGAACAAATACATTAAATGAAAGTAAAGAAGAATTTAAAAAACAAAAAGAAGAGTTACAAACAACAATTAGTCAAATTGATAGTGGTATTGAACAATTAAATCAAGTAATTGAATTATTAAATCAATTTATACAAGTTCGTGATGGATTAGCATCAGTTAATACTACTTTAAGTGGATTACAAAGTAATGAAGTAAATTTATTAGTCAATACATTAAAGGCATTACCTGAAGAGACTCCTTTAGAATCTATATCAAGTGAATATCAAGAAGGGATAGTTACTCTTACACAAACTTTAAAAGTAATTAATGAATCATTAAATGAAGAATATGAATTTGTTGAACCAGTTACAGTAAGTGATTTAACAAATTTATATGATCAAACACTTTATATTTTAAATACCCAAAAACTTACTCTTGAAAATGCAAAAGTACAATTAGACGCTGCTTTAAATCAAGCAGGTATAGAAGAAGATGAAGTTGATACAAAATTAGTTGAATACCAAACGCAACTTGAAACACTTAAAGCAAATAAAAAACAAATTGAAGATGGTTTACAAGAAGCAGAAAATAAAATCAGTGCAGCAGAACAGGAACTTGTAAAAGCATATGAGAAAACAGTAAATGCATCAGTTGAACTAGATGAAAAGATTGCGGATGCACGTAAAGAAATAGCAGATAATCGTCAAAAATTAGTTGATAGTGAACAAGAACTAAAGGATGCAAAACAAAAAATCATAGATGCTAAAGCAGACTTAGAAACTGCTAAAGCAGATGGCGAACAAGAATTAATTGATGCTAAAGCTAAATTAGATAAAGCTTATCAAGATATACAAGATTTAGATGATGCTAAATGGACAGTATTAGATCGCACTTCACATTACTCTAGTGCAACATATAAAGGTACAATTGAACAAATGCAAGCAATAGCGAATATTTTCCCTGTATTCTTTTTGCTTGTAGCAGCACTTGTTTGCTTAACAACGATGACACGTATGGTGGATGAACAACGTGGTCAAATAGGTGTAATGCGTGCTTTAGGTTATTCTGAATTTAAATGTGCAAGTAAATATTTAATTTATGCAGGACTTGCAACTATTATTGGAGAAATATTAGGAACAATTTTTGGCATGATGGTATTTCCACCGATTATTTATACATTATGGAGAATGATGTATATTTTGCCTGATTTAAAGTTTGAAATTCCATGGAAATTAGTTATTACTTCAAGCTTAATTTTCTTAGTAGTAATGGAATTAACAACATATAATGCATGTCGTAAAGATACAAAAGAAGTACCAGCACAACTATTACGACCAAAGGCTCCAAAACTTGGCAAGAGCACATTTATTGAAAAAATTGGTTTTATTTGGAAACATTTATCTTTTACTTGGAAAATTACAGTAAGAAACTTAATACGTTATAAGAAGAGATTCTTTATGACGGTATTTGGTGTAGCAGGTTGTACAGCATTACTAGTAACAGGGTGGGGAGTTAGAGATTCTGTTAAAGCAATGGTAGATATCCAATTTGATGACATTATTTATTATGATGGAATAGTTAGTGCTAACGATGAAGTGACAACAAGTGAATTTAATTCTTTAGTTCAAGATATTAAAAATAGAGATGATGTAAAAAATGCTGTCTCAATGACAGATTATAATGCAGTAATTAATAATGGCTCAGATGAAGAAACAGTTTATGTTTATGCATTTGAAAATAGCCAAGATATTGATGGATTGTTAAATTTAAGAACACGTAAAAAACATACACCAATTGAATTGAATGATGATGGTGTAGTCATTAGTGAAAAATTAGCAGAAAATCTTGGCTTAAATGTTGGTGATTCTATCTCATTAGAAAGTAAAGATGGAGTTAAGAAAGATGTAAAAGTATCAGGGGTATGCGAAATGTATATTCAACATTATGTCTTCATGACACAAAGCTATTACAACGAAATTTATGATACAAAAGTATCTAGTAACGCAATATGTGTTGAAATTAATGGTGATGATACAGTTAGCGTCAATTTCCAAAAAGATATTGTTAACCAAGAATATGTAAATAGTATTACTTTTAATGAATCGGTTTTAAATAACTTTAGAACAATGGCTAATAGCTTAGATCTAGTGGTATGGGTACTTTTAATCGCATCGATGAGTTTGGCTTTTGTTGTTTTAGGAAATTTAACAAATGTCAATATATCTGAAAGACAACGCGAAATAGCTACATTAAAAGTATTAGGGTTTAGAAAAAATGAAGTTCAAAATTATATTTACAAAGAAAATAATGTTTTAACTTTTATTGGAGCTTTAGTTGGTATTCCGGTAGGTACAATGTTACATCATTACATCATGAGACAAGTGGAAATGGATTATATCATGTTTGGTAGAAGTGTGAACTTATTAAGTTATATCTACTCCGTTTCATTTACCATTATATTCGGACTATTAGTAAACTTCTTTATGCGTAAAAAACTAAAGAATATAGACATGATTGAATCACTAAAGAGTGTAGAATAGTGCATATTTCAACTTTTTTATGAAATAGAGAAACATTGTGTTAGAATAAAAATGTTGAATTTTAGAGAAAATAAGAAAAAGAAGAGGTAGAAGAAATATATATATGGAGAAATATAAGAAGAGTTTTGACTTCCATGGTCGAACAATCACTGTAGAAAATGGTGAAATTGCTAAACAAGCAGGTGGTAGTGTATTAGTTCGCTATAACGATACAGTTGTATTAAGTGTTGCAACAGCTAGCCACGAAGCTAAAGATACAGACTTTTTCCCACTTACAGTTTTATATAACGAAAAAATGTACGCTGTAGGTCAAATCCCAGGTAGCTTTTTAAGAAGAGAATCTAGACCAACAGAACATGCTACATTAACAGCTAGATTAATTGACCGTCCAATTCGTCCTTTATTTGCTGAAGGATTCCGTAATGAAGTACAAATCGTAAATACAGTATTTTCAGTAGATCCAGATGCTAGTAGCGAACTAGCTGCTATGTTTGGTTCATCACTTGCATTATGTGTATCTGATATTCCATTTAATGGCCCAATTGCTGGTGTTATTGTTGCTAAAGTTGATGGGGAATATGTTATTAACCCAAGCGTAGAACAAAGTGCTAAAGCTACTTTATCTTTAACAGTTGCTGGTACAAAAGAAGCAATTAACATGGTTGAAGCAGGTGCTAAAGAAGTAAGTGAAGAAGAAATGCTTACAGCTTTAGAAATTGGTCATAATGCTATTAAAGAATTATGTGCAATTCAAGAAGAAATTATTGCTAGTTGTGCTAAACCAAAGATGGAAGTTGTATTATATGAAATTAATCCAAAGATTAAAGAATATATCAACGAACATGGTAAGAAAGATATTGAAGAAGCAGTATCCATTAAAGGTAAGCTAGAACGTTATAACAAGATTGATGAACTAATCGCTAAGATGGTTGAAGAAGTTGCTACAAATATTGAATGGGAAGATGATGCTGCTAGAGAAAAAGCAAAGAAACAAGCTCATGAATATGGTGTAGAAATTGAAGCAGGCGAAGTTAGACGTTTAATTAGTGAAGAAAAAATTAGACCTGATGGAAGAAAACTTGATGAATTACGTCCATTAGATAGCCAAGTAGATTTACTTCCTAGAGTACATGGTTCAGCTATGTTTACTCGTGGTGAAACACAAGTTATGTCTATTACAACTCTTGGATCTTTAGAAGATTATCAAATGATTGATGATTTAACTACAGTGAAAGAAAAGCACTTCATGCATCAATATAATTTCCCTCCATTCTCAGTTGGTGAAGTTGGTAGAATGGGATCTCCTGGAAGAAGAGAAATTGGACATGGTGCATTAGGAGAAAGAGCTTTATCACAAGTTATTCCTAGCATTGAAGAATTTCCATATACAATTCGTACTGTAGCTGAAGTATTAGAATCAAATGGTTCTAGCTCACAAGCATCTATTTGTGCTGGTACTATGTCACTTATGGCAGCTGGTGTTCCTATTAAGGCAATGGTTGCTGGTGTTGCAATGGGTTTAATCACAACAGGTAATAGTTATTCTATTCTTACAGATATTCAAGGTATGGAAGACCACTATGGAGATATGGATTTCAAAGTAGCTGGTACAAGAAATGGTATTACTGCTTTACAAATGGATATCAAAGTAGCTGGTATTACTCAAGATATTTTACGTGAAGCTTTAGCTCAAGCTCATAAAGGGCGTATGGAAATTTTAGATAACATGGAAGCTTGCATTAGTGCTCCAAGAGATCATGTTTCTGAATATGCTCCAAAAGTTGCTTCATTAACAATTCCTGTAGATAAGATTCGTGATGTTATTGGTACAGGTGGAAAGACAATCAACCAAATTATTGCAGATTGTGACAATGTAAAGATTAATGTTAGTGAAGAAGGTCAAATTTCTATCTATCATATGAATCAAGCAATGATTGATAAAGCAAAAGCAATTATTGAAGATATTACTCGTGAAGCTAAAGTAGGCGAAGAATATGAAGGTACTGTTTCAGAAGTACGTGAATCATTTGCTTTTGTAACACTATTTACTGGTACAGAAGGTTTATTACATGTAAGTGAAGTTTCTTGGGAAAGAACACCAAATATTGGTGAAGTATTACATGTAGGAGATAAAGTAAAAGTTAAAGTTACTTCTATAGATGAAGCAGGTAAGGTTAAAGTATCTGCACGTGAATGTACGCCAAAACCTGAAGGTTATGTTGAACCAAAGAAGTCTTCTCATTCTCCAAAAGGAAAAGGAAATCACTTCTCACATAACAATGATTCATCTTCTGTAGAAAGAAGAGTATTCAAGAAAAACAAGGAGGAGGCATAAGCCTCCTTTTTTGGGTGAATCGTTATGAGAATGCGTAAAAAGAAATGGGCTGACCCATACTTACAAGAACATTCTGATTTTATCTTTGATCATCCTGAAGATTATAAAGGAAAATGGAAAGAATTACTTCATACTAGTGATTTACATGTAGAAATTGGTATGGGTAAAGGTGGTTATTTAAACCAAATGGCTTCAATGTATCCGGAATCTGGTTGGGTTGGTATTGAAAAGGATAGAAGTGTAGCTGCAGTAGCCGCAAGAAAAGTTCTTGAAGATGAAAATGTCAATTTAGAGAATAAACGAATGATAGCTGGTAATGCCGAACATCTATTAGAATGGTTTGAAGCTGGGGAAGTAGATACAATACATTTAAATTTCTCTGATCCATGGCCTAAAAAACATTATCATAAAAGAAGATTAAGTTCTGATACTTTTCTTGATATTTATAAAATTATCTTAAGTAAAAATGGTAAAATTGTGATGAAGACAGATAATTCACTTTTATTTGAAGATTCTGTTTTATACTTTTTGAAAAATGGTTTTACTTTTACTGAATTCTATGTTGATTATCGTAAAAATGAACATCCAGAAGATGCGATAACAGAATATGAGAGTAAATTTATAGAAGAAGGTAAACCAATTTACAAATTAACTGCAGTCATAGTTAAATGATGATGGAGGAAAGATGAAATATATTTCTATTTTATTAGTAATGATGTTATTTCTAAGTGGTTGCACTAAAATGAGCGACGATTTTAATACAGAAATTTCTAATAAAATAACAGAAGCATTAAATGATAAAGCATCTTCTCCAACATATAATCATGAATATTATTTTTATAGCATAGAGCCATCTGTTGGTAGAATTGAATCTACATTAACAAGTAATACATTTACTTATAATGGAACAAAATTTATTATGAATTTGAATATTCCTAATATATTAGGTACATCAAATGAAGATAATAAGTTATCTAATTCTACAATTTATGAAAATAGTGGAGAGTATATTGATTATAAT
>CAVAZS010000119.1:0-6654 GCA_963593385.1 Lachnospiraceae bacterium
ATAAAGTAGCACATAAAGTAGCACATAAAGTAGCACATAAAACGCGAATAAGTTATAATTACTCTATATTTAGGTGGTGAAATAAATGAATATTGGTGCAGAAACTGAAAGCTTAGAGTTTAAGAAAACAACTGGCGAATTAAAAGAAGGAATTATCTCTTTGACATCAATGCTAAATAAAAATAATTACGGTGTTTTATATTTTGGAGTGAAAGATAATGGTGACGTTATTGGACAACAAATTGGAGATAGAACCTTAAGAGATATATCACAAGCAATTGCTTATTATGTTAAACCACAAATTATTCCAACGATTACTCTTGAATTAATGGATGAAAAAAATGTGATTAAAGTAATTGTACAAGGAAGTGAAAAGCCATATTCAGCTTATGGAAAATACTATATGCGTTCAGCAGATGAAGATAGAGAATTATCACCTGATCAATTACGTATATTAATGTTCAAGAAAAGTGAAATTGATGTAATATCACATATCGAATCATATGAACAAGATTTAGAATTCGGACAATTAAAAACGATTTATGCTACAAAAGGACTAACAGTAAACAAACAATTCGAAAAAAATGCAGGATTAATTACAGACAACAAAAAATATAATTTGATGGCTATGCTATTAGCTGATAAAAATGATGTTTCAATAAAGGTAGTAACATTTAGAACAGATGATAAAAGTGAATTAATTAAAAGAAATGAATATGGCAATAAGTGTTTATTAATCGCAATGGAACAAGTATTAAACTATATGGAATCTATTAATGATACAAATGTAGAAATAGGTACACATCAAAGAAGAGAAAAGAATTTATTTGATATGTCTTGTTTTAGAGAAGCGTGGATTAATGCTTGTTTACATACAAAGTGGGAAAAATTAAATCCACCAGCAGTTTATATTTTTTCTGATCGTATTGAGATCATTTCTACAGGAGGCTTACCAGAAGATTTGAGCGAAGAAGAATTCTTTATGGGAATAAGTCATCCAATTAATATTAAGCTTCAAAAAATATTTAGACAATTAGGATATGTTGAACAAACAGGACATGGTATTCCTTTGATTATTCGTAATTATGGTAAACAAGCTTTTACTATCACAAAGAATTACATTAATGTGACTATTCCATTAAGTACAAGAAATGAACAGATAGAGAAAAAAGTTAAAAACAAAGTAGATGAAAAGTTATATTTAAATGAATCACAAAAACAAATATTAAGTTTAATGGAACAAAATCCAAAATGTACATTAAATGATTTAATGGAATCAACAAATTTAAGTAGAAGTTATATTAGTAAGATAATCGGTCAGCTGAAGAATAAAAATATTATTACTAGAACAGGTTCAAATAAGAATGGTTTCTGGAAAATAAACTGAAATTGCTTGAAGAAGGAAGAATCTTTTCCTTCTTTTTATATGCATTGTGGGTTAGAATAGGTAACTGGAGCTTGAAACTCCCGTCAGTAGCGGCTACCTGACGTAAAACGAAAATAAGGAGATGAATTTTTAATGAACACAAAAACTTTTACTAGAGTAGCGATGATTGCTGCAATTTACACTGTAGTAACTCTTGTACTTGCACCTATCTCATATGGAAATATCCAAGTGAGAATTGCTGAAGCTTTGACAATGTTACCGTTAATTTACGAACCAAGTATTTGGGGTGTAACATTAGGATGCTTCTTATCAAATTTAATTGGTGCTATGACAGGTGCTAATCCTACAGGCATGATTGATGCTGTAGTTGGTACATTAGCGACTTTACTTGCTGCTATTTGTACTTATCGTTTACGCAACAAATGTATAAAGAAATATCCTGTGTGGGCAATTCTTATGCCAGTCATCTTCAATTTCTTCTTTGTAGGAATTGAACTTGGTGTATTGTATTTCCCAACTAATGTTGTGACAGGTTCACTTGTATGTGGTGTTGAAGTCGCAATTGGTGAAATTATTTCTGTTATACTAGGATATATATTAGTGAAGTTCTTAGATAAAAATAAGATATTGGAGAAATAAGAATGAAAAAAGTGCTAGAAGGGACAATATTAGTCATATTAGTATTTATGCTGTTATTAGGCATATATGCTCGTATTTTTCATCATCATCCAAGAAAAGGTGAGATTAGTCCTTCTAGTGACACTGAAACGACTACTTCACCAACAAGTAGTCCAGAAGAAACAGTTGTACCAACAATTGATCCAAGTGTTTTTACAGATACAGATAGTTATCTAATCTTAGCAAATAAAAAACATAAGCTACCTGATGGATATGTACCAAGTGATTTAGTACAACCACAAGTATTAGGTAGTGGAGCTTCTATGCGTAAGAAAGCCGCTGAAGCATTAGAAGAAATGTTCGCTGCTGCTAAAAATGATGGTGTAACACTTAGATTAATTTCAGGATATCGTAGTGAAGCAGATCAAAATTATTTATATTATACAGTTTATGGTGGTGGAGAAGTAGCGGATGCGAAGAGTTCTCGCCCAGGATATTCAGACCATCAAACAGGACTAGCTGCAGATATTGGTGCAACAGTAGAAAGAGAAAATGCAACGGGTTGTGATTCTTTAACAACAGATTCTGAATCAAATGGGGATAATCGAGCATGTTTTGGTAATATTACTGAAGGTATTTGGTTAAGAGAACATGCACATGAATATGGATTTATCATGCGTTATCCTAAAGGTAAATACGAAATCACAGGATATACATATGAGCCATGGCATTTTAGATATGTTGGTGTAGAGTATGCTACAGCAATCTATAATGTTGATGAATATGAAAGCTTTGAAGAATACTTCAATGTAAGTGGTGGAATGTACGAGGAATAAATATGTTTAAAAATTATTTGTTATCATTACTAGCAATGGCATATATGCCACTTATGACAATTCTTACAGTATTAATCTTTGTAAGTATCTTTGTATTATCAAATGTATCCGCAATCGCAATGAAATCTGTAATTGGGGTATTAGCTATATGTTTAGCTGCAGTATTACTAAAATATAACTTTGAGAAAGAATCGATTAAAAAGTTTATTCGTCATTTAGAAAATGCGGATGAATATAATGATGCAGTAATGCTTGGATCTTGTTTCTTTGTTGAAGATAGAATGGTTACTTATAAAAAAGGTAAATGTAAAGAATATACATATGATGTGATAACATGCATGAAGAAACTAAATGATAAGAAAAATCATGCAGAAATCACAATTGATCATGATGTATATCGCATTCCTCTAGCTTCAGATAAACAAGGAGATAAACTTGCGTCTTTCTTAAAGAGAAAAAATCCATCAATACAACTTGATGGATTCAATGAAATATCACTTAATCAGTTACATGATATCGATACATCCTTGTAGTTATTCTACAGGGATGTTTTTATCATGTGACAAACTATAAATATATGTATGTATTTTCTTCTCTGGATATAGAAGATTTAATGCATGTGTATAAGTCATTAATTGATCATGATACATTTCTGTAATGTCTTCAATACTAGCAGAGTCTGTCTTAAAGTCTATTAAGATGATATCTGTATCACTTATCGCTAGGAAATCGATTACACCTTGGATATATGTATTCTTATCTTTTACAAAGAATGGATATTCTTTATGGATTTCCATATTTAAAGCTTCTTTATATATGTCAGAGTAACCAAAGTTAAGAATATGTTCCTTTGCTTTATCATTAATTGAATAAGAATCTAAATCTTCTAATTTCCATTCTCTATTTGGTAAATCTTCTAGGATTGCATGCATTGTTGTACCATGTGATTTACCACCTGAGATTCTAGAAGTAAGTTTAGGTAATCTAGAATATTCTTTTTCACTAGGTCTAATAGAATTAGGATGAATTTCTACATCTAAATTAAATGTAGGTAATTCTTCATGATGTTCTGTAGTGACTTTAGTTGGAATATCTAAGGTATCAACAAATACATATTCTTTTTCAAATAAGTTAGGAATATTATTTAAAGCTGCTAAGATTAAGCCAGACATTCCTTTACGATTATTTAATACAGCTAAATTAAAGTGTTCTACGTAAGGAACAGCTTTATCTGCACTATCCACAATATACATTTTTTCTTCAGCTCTAGTTAAAGCAACGTAAAGTAAACGTGTTGTTTCTTCTAAATCTTCAATGTTTTCTCTATGTTCTATCGCTATTCTTACCATTGTAGGTCTTTCTGTACGATAGGGCATATCTAAGTGCTTAAAACCTAATCCAAGTGCTTCATCAACTAATATAGGAGAACTAAAATCCATCATCTTATTTGCACTAGTACCCCATAAGAATACAACTTTGTATTGTAGGCCTTTTGATTGGTGTATTGTTGTGACAGTTACAACATCATCATCTCTATTTCTAGACATCGCTTCTGTAGATTTTTCATCAACAGATGCTTGCATGAAATCTAATAAGTCATAGATACTATGTGTTCTTTGTTCAAGAGTAATTGTCTTTTCGTATAAGAAGTCAAAGTTAGCTTGATCTTTTGGTGAGATACGATTATAGAAATCGTTCTTTACACTAATAGCGTTTAATAAAGCAGTTAAACCATCTTTATCCGCAATTCTTTTAAAGTTTTCTAAGTCTATAAAGATATCAGGTCTACTTTCTTTAATGCCTTTATAAAATGAACCATATTGTATCTTTAAGTTTGCTAAGTCAGTATCACTTAAATCATATAGCTTAGAGTGTACAACTGCTAATAATGCTAGGGTATTATTATGGTCTAAGATGACTTTTAATAAAGATAAAATAGTTTGACATAAAGAAGTCTTAAAGAATCCTTCTCTAGCATCAATATCATAAGGAATATTAAATGCATCAAAAGCAAAACGTAAAATAGATTTATCTTGATGCCCTCTAACAAGTACGGCAAAATTTTTAAAGGGAATATTCTTTTCTGTATGTAAACGTTCTATCTCACTAGCAATATAGTAGGCTTTAGCTTGTTTAGGTGTATATTTCCTGTCTTTCTTATTTTCTACATTTTCATCTGTTAAGATAAATTTGATTGGATCAGGTTCTAATAGTTTTTGACTATCTGTACCAACAGATACTGTATCTTTTTCATCATATCTATCCTTACAACCATCAACATTCATGATTCTTCCAAATAATGTATTACAGAAATCTACGATATTATTTTTAGAACGATAGTTATGTTCTAAGACAATGATTTCTTCATCATCTTCATGGAATAATGAACGCATTAGGTCTGGTTTAGCTTGTCTAAATCTATAGATAGATTGTTTCACATCGCCAACTCTAAAGATAGTACCAGGTTTAGCAATTAGTTTAATAATCTCATTTTGTAGAGAAGAAGTATCTTGGAATTCATCTACCATGACTTCTTTAAATGTACTTTGATATATTTTAGAGATTGCATAATTATCTTTGACTAAGATGTCATATGCATAACTTTCCATATCACTAAAGTCCATGCAAGCTTCTTTTTTCTTCGCTTCTTTAAAATAGTTAGAAGTGAGTCTTACAAGAGAAATTAATGTGCTAGCGATAGGCATAATATCTTTACTATCTTCTTTATAAGTATTTAAGTCATAAATAACTTTAGATAAACTTGTTAAGCTATCTGTATATGCTTTTCTAGCTTTCTTATAGGGCTCATTTTTACCGTTTGTAGGTGTCTTAGTATCTAAAGAATATGTAATTAATCTATCCACAAAGAATCCATAATTACCTTCTTCTAGAGTTTCAAATAAAGATTCTAATTTATCTTGTGCTAATGTAATTTGACCAATATCTTTTGCTAGTTTTTCATCCATTAAAGCTAGAGAATACATCACACTTAGACTGTTTTTAACAGCTAGTAATTTAATACGAATATGTTCATTGAAATTATTTCGTATTGTTTCATCATGCATGCATACTGCAGGGTCTAAGTTATTATATGCTTTATCTAGCCATTCATCAGCGTTACCTGTTCCTTCTGATACAAGCATAATCTTATTTACAATAGTAGAAAGAGTACTATAGTCTTCACTTCTTGGGGATATATATTCTAATAGCTTTAATAAATCATCATGGTTAATAGAGTCTATGTCTTTGATAGCATGCTGTAGACTTTCATCAAAGAGAATTTGTTGTCTACCACTATCCACAATATTTTTAGGCATTGCAGGATCTAAACCAATAACGTTATAGTACTTCTCAATGATAGTTTTACAGAACGCATCAATCGTTGTGATATTCGCTGTAGCAAGTAATACCATCTGTTCTTCAATCCATTCTTTATCAGAATCTTCTTTTTGGTATTCTTCTTGTAATCTAGAAGCAACACGATTCTTCATTTCTCCTGCAGCTGCTGCAGTAAAAGTAACCGCTAATATTTCATCTAGGGATACTTTATCCACTAAACATCTTTTGATTAATCTAGATACAAGTACGCCTGTTTTACCAGCACCTGCAGAAGCAGATACGAGGATGTTTGTGCCAACTGTTTCAACAGCTTTAGCTTGTTGTTCATCTAAACGCATTATTCACCCTCCTCTTGTTTACTCTTATCGAATTTTATTTCATCATCCACAATAGATTTTGCACTTCTAGCTTGTCCACTAAAGTTACAAATACATTTATAATCGCAGAAGGTACAAGCTCCTTCTACAGGATCTA
>CAVAZS010000120.1:0-6641 GCA_963593385.1 Lachnospiraceae bacterium
TGGTGCATCATATGTAATATCTGTAGATTTATCTTCTGTTTTATCTTCTGCTAATATAGTAGTTAAAGTCATCGGAAACATTAAGAATAATCCCATCATGACAATCAAATATTTCTTCATACAACTACTCCTTTCTTGTAATCAATTTAAAAAGTATAACTCATAATGAATTATACTTTACTAAATGCAAATTATACATAAAAACATGCATTAATGTTTAATAATTTTTTGAAACCCAATTCTAGGAGAATGATCACTCAAGAAAATATTGCCACAGGGAACAAATCCATTTTTATTTAATGCTTTTTGCATCGATTTATTATATTCATGTGTATCTATACGAATATTATTTAATCCTTTGCTTAGTGCAATACTTTCACCATATGAAAATAGTTTACTTGCAATACCTTTTCCTTTTAAAGAAGAAGATATCGCTATGCGGTGAATTGCTACATATGATTCATCATTCAACCAATTTCCATCATAGATTTCTTTATAACTAGCTTCTTCTTTAAATGTGATAAAGAATGTACCAATGATTTTATTGTCTTCTTCTAAGACATAACTACCATCTTCTTGTATATCATTTAAGATTTGATTTTCATCTGGATAACCATTTTGCCATTGTGGTATACCATTTTCTTTAAAATACTGTTGTGCTTCATGAATAATATTCATAACACTAGGTATATCTTCTACTCTTGTTTTTCTAATCATATCCTAATAAAAAAGCGGGTAACCGCTTTTTCCTTTCATCTTATAACTTAATAAATTGTTCTACATCGATAACGAAGATTGTAGCACCACCAACCTGTACTTCAACAGGGAAAGATGCATATCTACCGATATCATAACTAGCAGTAGATGGAACGATTTCTGTACGTCTCTTAGATTCGTTACCAATGATTTCAATACAGTGTTCAACCTTTTCATCTTCTGTACCAACGATAATTGTTGTATTACCAGCACGTAAGAATCCACCAGTTGTAGCTAAACGTGTAACAGAATATCCACCTTTTGTTAATGAAGAACTAACGCTTGAAGCATCATCATTTGAAACAATCGCAAATATTAATTTCATATAAGTTACCTCTTTCTATTTATATTTTATCACGAAATTTAAACATTGAAGCGGAAGAAAACGACATCGCCATCTTTCATAAGATAATCTTTTCCTTCTAGTCTTATTTTACCATGTTCTTTTAAAGCAACTTCAGATTTATATTCCATTAAATCTTCATAAGAATATATTTCTGCACGGATAAATCCTCTTTCAAAATCTGTATGGATAATACCAGCACATTTTGGGGCAGTCATACCATCATGGAATGTCCAAGCTCTACATTCTGGTTCACCAACAGTGAAGAATGTTCTTAGACCTAATAAGTGATAAGCAGCTTGAATAATTTCTTCTAGACCACTCTTTTTGATTCCTAAGTCTTCTAAGAAGGCAATCTTTTCTTCTTTATCTAAGCCAGATAATTCTTCTTCGATTTTAGCGCATATTGCGATGCATTCACTATTTTCATTAGCCGCAAATTCTTTTACTTTTTGATAGTATTGATTTGTTTCAGGATTAGCGATTTCTTCATCACTCATATTTGCAATATAGATAACTGGTTTAGCTGTTAATAAAGAGAATCCCTTTAGATAATCTAGTTCATTATCACTTAAATCCAATAATCTTACAGGTTTACCTTCTGTTAATGCTTTTTGTAGCTTAGATAAGATTTCATATTCAACAACAGCATCTTTTTCTTTTGTTTGTGCTTTACGAGCAACTTTAGAAATTCTATTTTCTACAGTATCTAAATCCGCGATACATAGTTCTAGGTTAATTTCTTCAATATCACGAATTGGATCTACAGAACCTTCAACGTGCATGATATCTGGATCATCAAAACAACGTACAACATGACATATCGCATCTGTTTGACGAATATGAGATAAGAATTGGTTTCCTAATCCTTCACCTTTTGAAGCTCCTTTTACTAAACCTGCAATATCTGTAAATTCAAATGTTGTATAAATTGTTTTCTTTGGATGAAATAATTCAACCATGTTGTCCATTCTTTCATCTGGAACTTCAACTACACCGACATTTGGATTAATTGTAGCGAATGGATAGTTTTCAGCTAACACTTGGCTATTTGTAATTGCATTAAATAATGTTGATTTACCGACATTAGGTAAACCTACTATTCCTGCTGTTAATGACATTTATTCTTCCTCCGTTTGATGATGTTCAATCACCTTTTTTATTCTCTTATCAAATTCAAATCGTGAAAAAACAATTACTGCTCCACAACCTTGACATTTCACTTTTATGTCCGCACCCATTCTTGTGATTTTCCAATACTTAGATAGTTGGCAAGGATGAGGTTTCTTCATTTCCACTATATCATTTAAATCATATTCAATATTTCTATTCATGACTTTCTCTTCTTTTATATGCATCTAAAGTATTTGCTAGTAACATGCATACTGTCATTGGTCCTACTCCTTTAGGAACAGGTGTAATAGCACTAACATATGGTAATACATCTTCTGTATCTACATCACCACATAACTTACCATCACTATTTCTATTGATACCTACATCCACAACATATGCTCCTTGTTTAACATATTCATGGTTAATCATCTTTGCTTTTCCTAACGCACAAATTAAGATATCAGCTTCTTTGCATACTTCTTTTAGATTTGTTGTACGAGAGTGACAGATTGTTACTGTTGCATTCGCATTTTGAAGTAGTCTAGCAACTGGTGCTCCTACAAGTTTACTTCTACCAATCACAACTGCTTTCTTTCCAGAAATATCACAATGCATTGCTTCTAAAATAGCCATACATCCTCTTGGAGTACAAGGAACAAAGCTTTCTTCCCCAATATAGAACTTACCAATATTTAATGGATGTAACCCATCAACATCTTTACTAGGATCTATAGTTGTAATTGCTCGATTTTCATCAAATCCTTTTGGTAAAGGTAACTGCAACAAAATTCCATCAATACTAGTATCTTCATTACATTTGATAATTTCTTGTTCTAATTCTTCTTGGCTAATACTAGCATCTAGATAAATCATCTTACTGTCGATTCCAATAGAAGCACATGCTTTTTCTTTACTTTTAATATAAGAAAGTGATGCAGGATTATCTCCAACCAAAATAACAGCTAAACAAGGAATACGTTTACCTTCATTTCTTAGTTCATCAATTTCTTCTTTCATTTTATTTTTATAAAGAAGTGATAATTCACTTCCATAAACTATCTTTTCCATAATCTCACCACTCATTAGAATCTAATATAATCGTAACTGGTCCATCGTTCAATAAACGAACTTTCATATCTGCACCAAATATACCTTCTTCAACTTTTATACCTAAACTACGTAAATATTCATTAAAGTATAAATACATCTTTTTTGCATGTTCTGGTTTACCAGCTAATGAAAAACTTGGTCTATTTCCTTTTTTACAATCAGCATATAAAGTAAATTGCGAAATACTTAAAATATCACCATTCACTTGCGACAAAGATAAATTCATCTTATCGTTTTCATCTACAAATATACGCATTCTAGCAATTTTATCTGCCATCTTGCGTATCACTTCTTCACTGTCACTATCTTGTATACCAACTAATAGTAAAAACCCTTTTTCAATCTTTCCATGTATCTGTCCATCTATCGTAACAGAAGCTTCACTTACTCTTTGTACTACAACTTTCATATGTCCCTTAGTATATCATCATTAACCATTAAAGCTATTTAAAACTGTTTCAGTATAAACTCTTACTTTATTTAAATCTTCTACTTTTAATTTAGAAAATAACGAAGAAGATTTAATCACTAAATTTTTAGGATACATCGTTATCCCTTTATGCATGAGTTGTGCACTAACAAACTCCGTATAATCTTTGCCATCTTTACTTACACTAAATAGTGCTGCACCCATAATACTATTAGCAGGTAACATTTCTAGATAATCCATTACCGCTTGATCTGTTTTACCACTTCTCGCATCTATGCCAATAAACAATAAATCTGTTGGTTCTAGGCTATGTGGTTTAGACATATCTATTGGTTCAACGCCACATATTTCACTAACAATACTAGAAACAATCTTTAAATCTCTCCCCTTAGAAAAATAAATTACCGATATATTAGCCATAATATCAATCTAACCATGAACTAAATACACTATTTGTAATCGATAAAACTATCGAAGCAAATACTGCTGTTAGAGCATTACCTACATAACCCCCACCTATATGTAATGCTAAGAAGAATACAAATCCATTAATCAAAAGAGAGAACAATCCTAAAGTTAATATTGATAATGGTAAAGAAATAAACTTTAAGAATGGTTTTAATGTACTATTAAGTAATCCTAATATAATCGCTGTCATCATAACAGTTGTCATATTTGCAAAATGAATATCATGAAATAACATATCAATAATCCATAATGAAAATACATTGATTACAATCATTTTAAAAAACTTTTTCATTTTATCCTCCTACTATTGTTTAGGTGGTGTTAATAAAACACTTATTTTAGCAACTATGATTAATAAAAGTATGCCAATACAGAAATAATCAAAATATTGCCTAATCGTACTATCTGTTTTTGTTGTCACTTCACTAGTACTACTTACTTCCGTTACCGTTTTTGTCATTTTTGCTGTACTAACAATTTGGTCATTCAGCATAAAATGCACTTCAGCTTCAATATCATCCGCAACCGGTGAAGATTCATTTGACACAACAATTTCTGTTGTTAAGTCTTCTTTTTTTACACTAGTTGAAAGTAATGCTGTAAAAGAATCAGAAACACTAAATGTAATATCAGCTATATGCTTTTTACCATCGTATACTTCTACTTCTTTTGTTCCTATGTCACTCGGTGTAATTTCAATAGTATGATAATTATCAAATCCATAGTTTAATAGCGTGTTGATATCATCATAGCAATTGTTTTCACTTTCTTCATTTAATACTACAGCAATATAAGAAGTATCATCTTTTGTAGCTTTTGCGACTAAAGCATATCCTCCTTCTGCTGTATAACCAACCTTACAGCCATCCACATCACTATTGTAATAATCTCCAGAACGTAAGTATTCACAACCTTGTGCTAATACTCTTGAATTACTTTGTAAATTTGTAGGTTCAATTGTCCAGTTAGAAGCACCAAAGATTGTCGCAAATGTTTTATTTTTCACTGCTTTTCTCACTAAAGTCGCAATATCTCTAGCACATGAATAGTTATTTTCATTATTTAAGCCAAAGATATTTTGAAAATTTGTATTATTCATTTCTAGTTCTTTCGCAGTATCATTCATTTTTGTAATAAACGCTTCACTACTAGAACTTACTTTATCTGCTAGCATCGCTGTTGTATCATTTGCATTTTGAATCAAAGAAGCATATTCAAGGTCTAATACTTGAATCTTTTCTCCTTCCATAACCCATATAACACTAGTACTATGATCATAAGAAGCAGATACTTCACTTGATAAAGTGACATAATCTGTATCATTAAGATTTATACAAGCAAGATATACACTCATGATTTTTGTTAAACCAGCAGGATCAAGATGAGCATCTGCATTTTTTTGTACTAAAACAGTACCTGTAGATTCATCAATCAAGATTGCACTAGGCGCACTAATATCTGGACCTGTATAAGTTTCAGTTTCTTCTTCAGTTGTCTCTTCTGTAGTTGTTGGCTCACTAGTACTCGTTTTCTCTTCTTCCGCTAAAGCTTGCGCTACGCAAAGGAAACACATAAAAGCCACAAGTAAACATATTAAAATCTTTTTCATGTAGTTATTTTATATCAATCAATACAATTATAAAAACTATTTTGCTTCACTCTCTTTTGCATCACGTTCTGCAATAATTTTATCTAGTCCACTATTTTTCATTTTTTCATCAAATTCTTTTTCTGCTTCATCTAGTTTTTTTAATATTTCATCTAACGTTAATTCTTTTTTCGCCATACATTTAAACTCCTAGAAATGAATTTTACACTTTTTACACAAAAATATAAATTTTCTTTAAGAAAAAGTGAGGATTTACGAATTTTTTGCGAATAACAATTGTAGGAGGTAATACTACTATGATAGATATAAACAAAAAATATGAAGACTTAACTTTTGCGGATGATTTTATGTTCGCTCTAGTCAATGCGAAAAATCCGAATATCGCTAAAGGCGAAATAGAGTTATTAACAAATGTAAAAGTAAAAGAATTACAATTTCTAAAAACGCAATATACTATTGCGAATTCTTTAGTTTCAAAATCAACTCGTTTTGATGCTTATTGTGAAGATAAGGAATCTAATAAGCATTATGATATTGAAATGCAAACAACTAGTGACCCTGCACTAATTAAAAGAGCTAGATATTATGCAAGTACGATGGATGGTGAAGCTTTAGCTAAGGGTCAAACCTATGATAAACTAGCAGATACATTTGTTATCTTTATTTGTACATATAATCCTTTTCCTAGTCAAAATAGTGCAATATACATTGAAAGACCAAGTTTATTAAAGAAAGTAAATGAAACAGAAGTAGATATCACTAAAGAAACTCAATATAAAAATGGATGTGTTAAAATATATTTGAACACA
>CAVAZS010000121.1:0-6601 GCA_963593385.1 Lachnospiraceae bacterium
TGGAACAAAGCTAATATAAAGAATATTCCTAAAACAGTACAATCTATCTTTCTTAATGGTTTAATAAATTTTTGGAAGATCTTTCCATAAAAATAACCACTTAAGAATATAACGATATTTACTACTACAGATAATGAAATTAAATCTGTATTCCAATTTGCAAAATAGTATCCAATGCTATTCATAATTTTTTCTCCAACTCCCACTTATTATAACATTACATATTTATCGCTTTGAAGATATATACCATATAGAACCAAGAAGGCTTAAACCTGTAATTAATCCATAAACCATTAAATTTGGACTATACTTCATTTCAATATGGTGATTACCTTTAGATAAAGTAAATCCAACAAAGCCATTATTTACTTTCTTAGTTTTAACTTCTTTACCATTATCATAAACTTTCCAATCCGAATCATACGCAATACTTGTTACTACGTAATCATTATCATTAATAATTTCAATATCTCCACTATAAGAATCATTGCCTACTTCAACATTTATAAAGCGTGATTGTATGTCTTCATCATTAAGATATGTATCTTCTAACAAGTATATATTTGGCTCAATATATTCATTTTCGTTGTAATTACTTGTTACATAAACATATACTTCTTTTGCATTCTCTGGGATTTTATCAATCGTATAAGTATACTCATCTATTTCCTTATAAGAAATATTATTACCATCTGCGTCATAATAATCTAATACAACATGTGCATTTTTATTATGTAATGAATAATCAATCACAATATATCTGTCCTTATTTGAAAGTTTTAAGCAATTGTTTTCTGATATTTTATTTTCCTTCAAATATTGACTATCATATAATCCACCATTATTTTCTACAATTACATAGTGCTGCATTAAAACATCTTGTTCAAACACGCTTAAGTCATTTATATCTGTTTGATTTATTGCATTTGATATGCTATATCCTAACCCAAATTCATTTGTATTCTTATAGAGTTTATAATCATCCGTTTCTTCTATTAAAGTCATATCATCTGAAACAAGTGAAGCGTCATTATAATTTACTAAATATCTTAAACCAGATAATTCTTTTATTATATATTTACTACCTATAGCTGATACAAATTGGTCATTAGAAAAATGTTTATTTGCCCATTCATACGTATTGAAATTGTAAACACTTAAATACGAACTAAATCCATCATAATGTTGCATCAATGAGTCATTGTCGTTATCAAATCTCACTTTGCTTTGATCAATTCGATAATATCCTGATGTATCTTGTGTCGTTCTTATCGTGTCTAAACTTCTCGTATCATATAACTGACTACTATATGTAGACCAATTACTAAAGCTCTCTGTCATAAAATGGAAATTATTATAATAACGAAGTGTTAGACAATATAGCATTTCTATAGATACGCTGAATAAAACTAATATCTGTTTTTTATGATTAAAACCATAGAAGCTTATACAAGCTAATGTAATTAAAACAATTGTATTTACTAGAACATTCCACTTATTTAAATCACTATGTAGTTTAAATAATATACTAATACCACAAGCAACAATCAAAACAATACTAGTCCTAATTAAGCTCTTTTTATAGTTAATATCTAATATTTCTTTTTCTAATAACGAATAAACTATAAATATTGTACATAATATAGATAAGAAGAATCCCCATCTAGCAGAATTATTTCCATTTAGTATTAAGTTAGAATATGGTGTGAATTCTAATAGAATAATGACAATAATACCGATTACTAAAGGTTTATATTTCTCCAATGAATTTTTATAGTTTAGAAACGCAGTATAAACAAATAATATTGAACTATAAGAATAAAATAATGGACTAGTCATATCACTTGATAGTGAATTTACATACATATTGTAATCATAATCATTTGTGATAGGAGATATAAGCGAAGTAAATACAGCAAATATATCCTTACCACTTTTAATAATAGGTAAAGTTTCTAAGCTAACTCGATAATTAGATAGTACAGATTTTATATTTGGAATTAGAACAATTGCACTACATCCAAGTCCAAGTAATACTGCGACCAGAAATTTCAAGAAAGTCATTATATAAAATTTCAAAGTAACCTTCTCGTTTAGCATAAATATTCTTATAGTGAAATAAACAAGCAAAAAGAATAAGTTCATATACACGTTATATAAGTTGCTAATACTGCTAAATGTTACCGCAAATAGTAAAATCCCATATTTATGATTAAATGCTTTTTCACATCCAATCATTAATACTATTGTATAAAGAATAAAATCCGCAAAATAAGGATAATGTGCAAAATAAATTGTAAAACTATTAAAAGATAAGATTAATGAACCTATTAAGCAGGCAAAATCAGATACTTTCAAATACTTATGAAAATAATGATAACCTAGAATACCTAAAATAATACTTCTAATATAATTCACTATTGGAATAAAGAAAGGAATCATATTTCTACTAGGAAGTAGTAAAAATAAATAAAAACTTGGAGATCCTAGTACTGTCCAAAAATGTACAAATGAACTTGCTCCTAGTCCTGCATTACTATCCCATAATGAAAAAGAACCTGACCGAAATATATCATACATGTGCGTATATACTTGAATCACTTGGTCTGTTTCATCTGCATAAAATAAATTTGTATGTCTTCCTAGTAACAAAAACATCATTACTAGCAAATGTATACCTGTTATTATCCCACATAACTTGTAAACACTTTTTTTATTCATCTAAATCCCCCACTTGTCATTTTCTACTTCAAAAGAAAAAGACTATGAATTTATGCTCTCATAGTCTAATAATTATCACTAGTATTGGTTAACTGTGTCAATCACTAAATTTATTTCTTCTTCTGTCATTTCAGGGAATAGTGGTAAAGTCACACAATGCTTTGCAAGATATTCTGCATTAGGACAATCACCTTCTTTATACCCTAAGAAAGCATAGGCCTTCTGTAAGTGACAAGGAACTGGATAATGACGATTGCATTCAATATCATGTTCTTTCATATATTGAACAAAAGCTTCAGGGTCACCTTCTACTTCAACTTCAAATAAATGGAATACTGTTTCTGTGTTTTCAGGATGTCTTTGAAGTGTAATTTTAGGATTTGTTATTTCTTTCATATAACGATTTCCAATATATTTTCTTCTTTCTAACCAATGAGGTAAATATTTTAAAGAAACGGAAAGAACCGCACCTTGTAATCCCTCTAAACGATAGTTATAACCAATCATTTCATGGTAATAACGAACATTGCATCCTTGATTTTTCATCACATTAATATAGTGATCATAATCTTTATTATTTGTAGATACTGCACCACCTTCGCCAAAGGCATATAAATTTTTTCCAGGGTAAAAACTAAAACATCCTAAATCACCTAATGTACCTACCATCTTTCCTTCAAATTTAGCACCATGCGCTTGAGCACAGTCTTCTACAACATATAAGTTATATTTATCAGCTATCTTTTTTACAGCACCAAAATCAAATGGTTGACCATATAAATGAACACCTAAGATTGCTTTTGTTTTAGAAGTTATCTTTTCTTCAATCTTAGAAGGATCAATTTCCCATGTATCTGCTGTACAATCTACAAATACAGGAGTAGCACCAGTATAAGTAACACCCCAAGCTGATGCAATATAAGTATTTGCTGGAACAATTACTTCATCACCCTCACCTATACCAAGAGCAGCTAATGCACAATGTAAAGCAGAAGTGCCATTGTTTACTCCTTGTACATAAGAAATGCCTAAATATTCCGCAAATTCTTTATCAAATGTATCTGCATATTTTCCACCAGAAAAAGCAGTTTCTTCACAACATGCTTTAATCGCATTCAAATAATCTTCTTCATGAGCTTTATAATCCCTAGTTAAATCAATTCTTTTTAGCATATATGTGCTCCTTTTTTATCTTCTTCCTTAAATATCTTTTTAAGTCTAGTAATTTGTTTTAAATAATTTGCTATCGTTTTTGGTACATTTACTGTTGTATCATAATCTTCAACCCAAGTAACAGGCATATCATAAATATTTGCACCCATTCTTTCAGCTCTTAGTAAGAATTCAACAGTATAAAACCATCCTTTATCATCCGAGCATTTACTTACTAATTCTTTTGCTAAATCAGTTCTTAAAAATGTAAATCCACATAAAGCATCTGTAGCTTTCATATGGAAAGTATTTTTTAAAATGAATACTAATCCGGCAGAAGTAATCTTACGATACCACTTTCTTCCTTGTGTATCTGACAAATCACTAAATCTTGAGCCATTTACATATTGTAATTCAGGTATCTTTTCAAACATTTCTATTGTTTTAGATAAACAATTTAAATCTGTAGATAAATCTATATCCATATAGCCTACAATATCAGCATCTGTCATTTCAATTCCTTTTTTGAATGCAATACCTACGCCTTTTTCTTCAATACGTACATATTTCACTTGTTTATATTGTTTTTCTAAAGCATGCGCAATATCTGGTGTATCATCAGTAGAGCCATTATCTATAATTGTCAATTCATAAGGAATAGTAATATTTTCTTGCATATAGCTCATACAATTATCTATTCCTCTTTTTAATCTTAAATGTTCATTTAATACAGGAAATATAATATTTAATTTCATATCATCAACCTACAATCTTTTCTATATCTGACACAAGATATTTTTGTTTCTTAAATATTAAATCTAATAATACAGATAGATATTTCAAAATAATTGTTAACATAATAAAGATTCCTAAAAAGCCAAAGGAAATAAATGTAATGGTAGATGTCCAACCTTCAATTGCTGAACCATTCATAAAATAATCACCTAATGCATATATAACAATCACTAGAAATACCAAAAAGAACAATGCACTAATAATAATGGACACTTTACTCATTACATTAGTAAAGTAAATTAAATAGTTAACTGCATTTGTACCTCTACTAAAGTTACTTTCTGATTCTTTTTCTAATTTTTTCTTATCTTGAATAGAAATTGTACTTTCATATTTCAAGTTTGTTGTATTTAAGCCACAGCTTGCATATACTGCTTTCCTATATGGAATATGAGAACCTATAGATTTAATTCTATTAATTGCTCTACGACTAACAATGCGGAAAGATTCCGTACCTAGTTTCATTTTAATTTTACTGTTCTTATTAAAAACTTTATAAAATGCTCGTGACGATAATCTTTCTTTTTCATTTGCAGAAGCAGAAACGATATCATAACCAGAAATAATTTTTTTATACGCATTCATAATTAATTCAGCTTTATAGTCACCAAGAACAGAATCAAATTCATATACAAAGTCACCAATAGAAGCATCTCTTCCTGCATTCATCGCCGCTTCTATACCTTGATGAAATCCCATATGAATAATAGATACCACACCTCTAAGATTAATTCTTTGCATATATTCTTTTATATGTAATAACGTTCCATCCTCGCAGCCATCATTCACAAATATAAATTCATATTGTTCAAAATTATTTGTAATAGTAGGAACTACTAAATCTAAAAAGTTATCTATTACTTTTTCATCATTATTCAAATAAAAGACTGTAGATACAAATTTCTTTTCCATATTAAATTAAGTACTCCTCTAAGTCATAAACAGTATTGATTTTTCCCGATAACACACTAATAAATGTGGGTTCAGCACTACCTTTACCACCAGAATGAACTCTAATGGCTGTAGGCCTTGAATCATCGATTTCTGAACTTTTAAGTATTGGTTTCATTGAAAATAGTGACTCTTTATAAGTATATGCGTATTCTGGTTTTAAATATTTATTAGCTAAATGTGACATATATGGCCAAGCAGTATTCGGTCTATTTTTGCATTCATTACAATTAGATAGTATTTCACTTGTACAATGTGAGCCTTGACACTTAAATGTAGGTGTCTCTTCAAAGCTTGTAATATGTGGTGTAAAGGATACTGCAGTCAAAGAATGTAAACCCGTTAAACCAAATGGCATAATTGAAAAGAAAGGTCCATCCATAACTGTAATTCCAACATTTTTAAGCTTTTCTGATGGATTACAAAGAATAATTTCACATAATTCATATTTTATTTTGAACATTTCTTCTGGATAAATTAATTTTAATATTTGATTCACTGATGCATATGTAGCATTTAGTACAAATGAAGACTCAATCACTTTATCTTTGTTATAGCGAATTAAATATGTATCCATACTTCTTTCAATTCCATCAATTTTCGTATTATAAATAATTTGAATATTACTATATTTCGCAATTTCGTCTAATAAGTAATCTTTTAAGACACTTGCATCATATGTGTATTCTTCTGTTAAGAATGCACCATCACACATGCCTGGCATAAAATATTGATCACATGAAACTTCATCGCACCTAATTCCTGATGCTTTGCAAAAATCTTTAAATTCAGAAGCTTGCGTCCAACTAAAGTTAGATGATGTTGCGTAGATCTGTTCAAACTTTTTATGAATGCAAAAATCATAATCTTCCACAAATCGTTTAAAATATCCTGCAGATTTCATTGCAGTAAATAAGCTTCTTGGATAGTGATATCCCATATGAACACGAGCTTGATTAATATATGTTGCACGTTTAAAAGG
>CAVAZS010000122.1:0-6585 GCA_963593385.1 Lachnospiraceae bacterium
AGGTCTATCAATATGGATAAGACATTTAGTTGGAGTGGTATTAAAAAGGAAGCGAAAAGAGTTCGCTGGCCAAAGGTAAAAGATATTTGGTCTAATACAGCAGAAACAGTTATTTTCACAGCTTTCTTTGCAATATTCTTTGTAGCATGTGAATTCGTTGTAACATTAATTTTACGTGCATTAGGAATTGGAGCGTAATGTATGGCAGAAAATAAGCAAATTATTGATGATGAACATGAAAAACTATGGTATGTAGTTAATACATATGCAGGACATGAAAATAGAGTAAAAGAAAATCTAGAAAAACGTGTTGAAAGCATGGGTATTCAAGATTCTTTATTTAGAATTGTCGTTGCTGAAGAACCAGAAATTGAAATCAAGAATGGTAAGCAAGTAGAAAAGATGCATAACATGTTCCCTGGATATGTATTTGTAGAAATGTGTATGACAGATGAAGCATGGTATGTTGTACGTAATACACCAGGCGTTACTGGATTTATTGGATCATCTGGTGGTGGTGCAAAACCATTCCCTGTATCACGTGATGAAATGGAATCAATTCTTCGTCGTATGGGTCAAGCTGATAAGAGAGTTTCTGTTGATTTCCAAATTGGAGACGCAGTTCGTATTCTTACAGGTCCATTTACTGGTATGGAAGGTACAATTAGTGCGATGAATGATCAAACACAAATTGCTAGTGTATTAACAATGTTATTTGGTCGTGAAACACCAACAGATATCAGCTATAATGATTTACAAAAAATTGGAGACTAATGAGTCTCTTTTTTTAACGAAAACGACAAAATAATACTTAATAAGTAACACGATATTATTCATACATAATTTATAATATTAGTGAGGATAGAATTATGAAAATGAATTTAAAACAAACAGAATTAGAAGGAATGAATATCTATAGGGATAAGAAAGATCAAAAAGTATATTTAGATCCAATTACTAAAAATGGTTATGTAATTACGCCAGCTAAAGAAAAAACATTTAAAACACAAAGTAATGTACCTTTATATACAGCATTAGTTGGTGTATTTTGTTATGCATTATTTGATTTTTCTTGGTGGGTATCGTTACTAGCAATGGTAGTTGTATTTGCAATATTAGAATATCGTTTTAGAAAGTTTTTGGGTACTTGTACAAGATACTCTAATTTTAAACCTAGCAAAGTACATCAAGCTACTTCATATAGTTCACCAGATTCTATTATTTATTTAAAGATAGCTTTATTTGGTGCACTAGCAATATTACTTGTTGTCTCAGTAGTATGCTTTGATACAAATAAAGAAGTATTCTTTGGCTCTATTGCTGTAGCGATAGCATGTGTCTTTATTGCCTTGAAATATGTATCAATTATGATATCTAGAAAAAGAGTATGATAAAAGCATTAGTATTTGATTTAGATAACACATTAATTGATAGACAACGTGCATTTAGAGAAATGCTTGACCGTAAATTTCATTCTTTATTTACAGATGAAAATCTAATACAACAAATGATACAAGATGTAATGGAATGGGATGCTAATGGTACAGTAGAAAGAATTGTTGTATTTAAAAAGTGGGTAGATAAATATCATGTAACTTGTATTACAGCAGAAAAATTAGATGCGGATTGGTCTAAAGAATCTGGAACAGTAGCTTTTCTTTTTGATGATGTAAGAGATACATTAAGTGCCTTAAAGAGTAAATACAAACTAGCTTTATTAACAAACGGTAATGCTAGTTCACAAAGAAGAAAAATAAATACGATACAAATAGATGATTTGATTGATTATTCGCTTGTATCTAGTGAATTTGGAGTGAAAAAACCAGATAAATCTATATTTGAATATACTTGTCATCAAATAGGATATAAGTGTGAAGAATGTGCTTATATTGGGGATAACTACAATATTGATGTATTAGGATCAAGAAATGCAGGAATGTTACCAATATATGTATCAAGAAATCATGAAGAACATAAAGATGTACAAACAATTCATGAAATAAAAGAATTACTAAAACTATTTTAAAAAGGAGCTTGCTTGATGCAGCAAACTCCTTTTAAGTATTTGTTAGATTTGAGCAATACCTTTGCAATAAGTTTGATTGACTGAATAGTCATCATTTAATACTACGATATCAGCATCTTTACCAACTGTTAATGAACCTTTACGGTCATCAATACCTAAGCATCTAGCAGGATTAATTGTACAAGCATTAATTGCATAATTGAATGGGACTAGTGCTTTTTCTACTAAGATTTTAAGACCGTTATTAATATTTAATGTTGAACCAGCTAAACCGCCTGTAGCACATACATGGGCTGTACCATTTGGATAAATTTCTGTTTCATTACCACCAAATACAAACTTGAATCCTTCAGGCATTCCTTTAGCCATTAAAGCATCAGAAATCATAATAGAGTAATCAGGTCCTTTAGACATAAAGTAGTTGTTTAATGCAGCATATGTTGAGTGATAGCCATCACAAATTACTTCACCATACATTGTTCTAATACGATATGCAGCACCTACTAGACCATTAGCACGATGATTAAATGGACTCATTCCGTTATAAACATGTGTCATAGATTTAGCACCATGAGCAAATGCTTGTACTGCTTCATCGTATGTTGCGGCAGAGTGACCAACAGATACAACTACACCATGTTCTGAGCAATATCTAGTTAAAGCAAAGTCATCATCTTGTTCAGTAGCCATTGTAATATATTTGATATGACCACGAGCTGCTTCTTGATATTTCTTAAATTGTTCTACATTAGGTTTAACAATATATTGTTCAGGTTGAGCACCTTTATATTTCATATCTAGGTAAGGACCTTCAAAGTGAATACCTAAAATTTCAGCACCTTTATAGCCTTCTTCGATAACATCAGCAACATTTTTAACGGCGTTAGTTAATACTTCTTCAGATTGAGTAATAGTTGTGGCTAAGAAAGCAGTAACACCTTCTTTAACAATACCTTCACTCCATCTTCTTAATCCTTCTGGATAAGCATCATTTGTGTCAAAATTATAAGCTCCATGACAATGAATATCGATAAATCCTGGAACAACTCTTAATTCTCCATAGTCTTTATCTACTTCTTTTGTGCCATAAGGATAAACTTCTTTAATTTTGCCATCTTCTACTTCAATTTGTGCTGGATAAAACTGATCAGCAATCCATACTTGTTTACTTTGAATAATCATTTTGAATGACTCCTTTTCTCTTAGTTTATTATAGGCATAAAATGATGTTTATTTTTATCAATTTCATGTATGAATTTGCATATTTTAGTACTTCATTTGTCTATTAGAAATGATTTTTTATAATAAAAAAGAGGTGATTAAAATGAAAAATGCATTACAGAAAATAGTGACTATTCAAAAATCAGGTAAAGCAGTTGGTATTTATTCTGCTTGTTCAGCAAATCCTTTTGTTATTGAAGCAGTATTAAAAAAAGGGAAAGAAGATAATAGTTGTGTACTAATTGAATCTACAGCAAATCAATGTGATCAATTTGGTGGTTATACAGGAATGAAGCCTGTAGATTTTAAGAACTTTGTTCATACTATTGCAGATCAAATTGGATTTGATAAGAGTAAGTTATTTTTAGGTGGAGATCACTTAGGGCCATTAACTTGGACAAGCTTAAATGAAGCAGAAGCAATGAAGAATTCAGAAGTATTAATCCATGATTATGTTAGTGCAGGATTTACTAAAATACATGTAGATACATCAATGAAAGTTAACGATGATGACCCTAATGTTAGATTATCTGATGAAGTAATTGCTAGACGTGGTGTACATCTAGTTAAAGTGGCTGAGAATGCCTATAAAGAGCTTTTAAAAGAGAATCCTGATGCAGTAGAACCAATATATATAGTTGGCTCAGAAGTGCCAATTCCGGGCGGTTCTCAAGCTGTAGTAGATGAAGGCGTACAAGTAACAAAAGTAGAAGATTTCATGGCTACAATGCAGACATTTAAAGATAAATTTAAAGAAGAAGGCATTGAAGATGTATGGGAGAGAGTATTAGGCATTGTTGTTCAACCAGGTGTGGAAGAAAAAGATGCTGGTTGTACAGAATATAATCGAGAAAAAGCTAAAGAACTATCTGCAGCAATCAAAGAAGTTCCTGATTTAGTATTTGAAGGACACTCAACAGATTATCAAACAAAGATTAAATTAAGAGAAATGGTTGAAGATGGTGTAGCTATATTAAAAGTAGGACCAGGCTTAACATTTGCGGCTAGAGAAGCATTATATGCATTATCTTTCATTGAAGATGAAGTTGCTAAAGTAAAAGGATTTGAACCATCACATTTTAGAGATGTATTAGATCAAGAAATGTTAAAGAATGATTCTCATTGGAAGAAACATTATCATGGAACACCAGAAGAAATAGCACTTAAACGTAAATATTCTTTCTCTGATCGTTCTAGATACTATTACGCAACAAAGGATGTTACAGAAGCCATTCAAACAATGCTAGAACATCTAAAGGATGGTTGCCCACTAAATCTATTATCACAATTTATGCCAATTCAATATACTAAAGTTAGAGAAGGTTCTTTAAAGAATGAACCAAAAGAATTAATTCTAGATAGAATTGGTAATACTATTGATGAATATTTATACGCAACTCATCAAAAAGAATTATTCTAAAATACAGGATATATAACTACAAAACTTGGTTTCTTGGATATGAGAAATCAAGTTTTAATTTTCATAGCATTTATTCAAAATGGTATCATAAAACCGCATTTTAATTGAACTTATATTTAATCCATACTAAAATATATAGGGGATTAGATAATGAATGATAAAATATTAGTGCAAGAAATAGATAAAGAACATAAAAAATCTTTGATAAATATCCAACAGCAAATCGAATATATGAAATCAAAAGGTATTACTTTTAATCATATAAGTGAAAAAGATGCTATGGATTGCCTTAAAAACAATAATTATTTTCGATTATCCTCATATCGAAAAAATTACAAGTTAAAGATGGAAGGCGATATACCAAAATATGTATTTCTAGATTTTGCTTATCTCAACGATTTAGCTAGTATTGATATGGAACTTAGAAATTTAGTTATTGTGATGTGTTTGGATATTGAACATTATGTAAAACTAGAATTATTAAGTTTATTTGAACTAAAAAGAGAGGATGCATATGACATTGTGGATGACTATATTCATTCTTTATCAGATTGGCAATATACTATTCTTAGTAAAGAATTACTAAAAAGTAAAACTTCTATATATAGTTCTGGTCTATATAATCATTACAATTTGCAATTGCCTGATATTAATGATTCTTATTCATTTAATATACCAATATGGGTTTTTTTAGAGGTTATTTCTTTCGGCACATTAGTTTCGCTATATAAATTTGCGGCAATACGATATAACTTAAAATCAATGCTTGATCGTCATTATTTATTAAAATCTTGCAAATCTATTAGAAATGCATCTGCTCATAATAATTGTATATTAAATGAATTGTCATCATCTAATACAACGATTAAAACTAGTGCGATAATTAGTAGAAAAATATCTAAAATATCTACTATTTCACGCAATTCAAGAAAGAAGAAATTGGGGAATATTCGTATCCAAGAAATAACGACATTACTTTTGTCGTATTCTATGTTTGTTACTAGCACAGAGATGAAAAATAAAACAAATACTAAATTATCTTCTTTTTCTAAACGAATGATGGAAAATATTGATTATTACAAAAGAAATCGCTTAATATATTCTACATTTGTATTTTTACAAGCGATTATTGACAAGTGGATTCAGATAGAGTAATATTTATTCACATGGAAAAGTGGTAACACTTTACGGGAATCTACTTCGGAAGATTCCCTTTTTCTTGTTTATATATATTCAAAGACGTAGTAAACAAATACTAAAAATTATAATTTGATGCTGTTAGGAGGGTTTAGATGAAAAATAGATTTTGTGATAAATGTGGAAAAGAAGTTGAAACAAAAATAGTGACATTAAAAGAATCATATGAAGTTTATGGAGAAATGATAGAAGTTGAAGCTCAAGTATTAGTTTGTGCAGAGTGTGGAGAAGAATTATATTGTGAAGATTTAGACAGAGCAACATTACTACATGTATATAACGAATATCGAAAAAGACATAAATTATTGTTTCCAGAAGAGATTAAAAGTATTAGAGAACAATATGGTTTGAGTCAAAGATCTTTTGCTAAGCTTTTAAATTGGGGAGATAAAACGATTTTTAGATATGAGAATGGATCACTTCAAGATAAAGCTCATAATAGTTTACTTCTATTTTTACGTAATCCTGAAAATATGAAAACATATCTTGCGGATAATGAAGTAACAATTGATGAAAAGAAAAGAAATAAAATTTTAGAAAAAATAAAAGTATTAGAAAAGGAAAAAATAATAAAAAATAAAAATCAAATCCTAGATTTATATTTTGGGGAAGATCCATGTATTGAAAATGGATTTAAACGATTTGACTATGAAAAACTAAGCGCAATGACTTTGTATTTTGCAAATAATAATAAAGATTTGTTGAAGACAAAATTAATGAA
>CAVAZS010000123.1:0-6388 GCA_963593385.1 Lachnospiraceae bacterium
CTTTTTTATATAGATAGTAAGAATATAAATATTTTCAATATTAATCATGCAAGATTATAATTTTACTGTTTATAGGAGAGTTACATATGAAAAAACTATCTGTATATTTAAAACAGTATACAAAAGAAAGCATTTTAGCACCTTTGTTTAAATTAATGGAAGTGCTATTTGACTTGCTTATTCCTGTAGTTATTGCAAGTATGATTGATACAGGAATTGCTCAAAATAATCTAAGTCATGTTTACAAATGTTTCTGGATTCTTATCCTAATGGCATTTGTTGGCTTAGCTTGTAGTATTACAGCTCAATATTTTGCTGCTAAAGCAAGTATTGGTTTTGCGACAAATTTAAGACAAGCAGTATTTGATCATATTTCTTCTCTATCTTTTACAGAACTAGATGTATTAGGTACAGATACAATGATTACTAGATTAACTGATGATATTAACCAAGTACAAAATGGTTTAAACCTAGCTTTAAGATTATTACTAAGAAGTCCATTTATTGTCTTTGGTTCCATGATTATGGCTTTTACCATCAATGTTAAAGCCGCTATCATCTTTGTGATTACGATTCCTATCTTATTTGTTGTTGTATTTTCTATCATGCTTATTAGTATTCCTTTATTCCGTAAAGTACAAAATGCTTTAGATAAAGTAACTGGTATCACTAGAGAAAACTTAACAGGTATAAGAGTTATTCGTGCTTTCTGCCGTGAAGAAAAATCAATCGAAGAATTTAATGAGAATAATGATGCTCTAACAAAATTAAACGAACATGTTGGAAGTATATCTGCTTTATTAAATCCTTTAACTTATATCCTAATTAATCTAGCAACTGTATTCTTAATCAAAGAATGTGCGGTACAAGTCAATGTTGGGTCACTTGGCCAAGGTGAAACAGTAGCACTATATAACTACATGTTACAAATTATTGTTGAATTAATAAAACTTGCTTCACTTGTTATTACCATCAACAAATCTCTAGCTTGTGCTGATCGTGTTGCGTCAATACTCGATATCAAAACAAGTATGCAATATGGTTCTAATGAACTAAATCTAACTAATGAAAAACTACTAAGTTTCAATGATGTTTCTTTTGTCTATAAAAATGCTGGTGCAGAAAGTTTATCTCACATTACTTTTGATGTAGATAAAGGACAAACAATTGGTATTATTGGTGGAACTGGTAGTGGTAAAACAACACTAGTGAATCTTATTTCTAGAAGTTATGACGCAACTAGTGGAGAAATCTTCTTAGATGCACAAAATATTAATACATATACTCATGATGCTTTAACAAATAAAATTGGTGTAGTTCCTCAAAAAGCAGTTCTATTTAAAGGAACGATTCGTGACAACATGAAATGGGGTAATGAAAACGCAAGTGATGAAGAAATATGGAATGCGATAACTTATGCTCAAGCAAAAGAAGTTGTAGATCGTAAAGAAAATAAATTGGATTTTGAATTAGAACAAAATGGTAAGAATTTATCAGGTGGTCAAAAACAACGTTTAACGATTGCTCGTGCACTTGTAAAGAAACCTGAAATCTTAATCTTAGATGATAGTGCTAGTGCTTTAGATTTTGCGACAGATGCTGCACTTCGTAAAGCATTAAAGTCACTCAATAACATCACAACATTTATTGTTTCACAAAGAATTTCTGCTATTGAACAAGCAGATAAAATCTTAGTTTTAGATAATGGTCATCTTGTAGGAGTAGGCACAAGTGAAGAACTCATGCAAAATTGTCCTGTATATCAAGAAATTTATTACTCACAATTCCCTGAAAAAAGACCAGTACAAAAGAAAGGAGCGTTAGCATAATGAAAAACAAAAATGTCCTTTTTAAGTTATTTCATTTCATTGGTAAATATCGTTTTGTTTTAATTTTAAGTGTATTACTTGCGATTTTATCTGTAATTTTACAATTATATGTTCCTATTCTATTTGGTGATGCGATTGATGAAATTATCTCTATTGGTAATGTTAACTTTGAAGTTATGAACACTTATCTATTTAAGATTGTTATTTGTGTCGCTATTGCTTCATTAAGTTTATGGTTTATGAATTTACTCAATAACCGTATGACTTATCGCATTGTAAAAGATATCCGTGAACAAGCAATGAATCATATTCAAAAGCTTCCTCTATCCTATTTAGATAAACATAGTACTGGTGATATTGTTAGCCGTATTATTGCGGATACAGATATTCTTTCTGACGGGTTATTACTTGGCTTCACACAATTATTTTCTGGTATTGTCACGATTGTTGTAACAATTATCTTTATGTTTTCTAAGAATTTCACCATTAGTATTATGGTCATATGTTTAACGCCAATTAGTTTCTTTATCGCTAAATTTATTGCGTCTAGATCTTACACAATGTTCAAGAAACAAAGTGAAATACGTGGCGAACAAACTGCACTCATTGAAGAAATGATTGGCAACCAAAAAGTTGTACGCTATTTCGGCTATGAATCAAAAGCATCTTCTCGTTTTGAAAAAATTAATAAAGAATTACAAAACTATAGTGAACAAGCTGTCTTTTATAGTAGTATCACTAACCCTTCTACTCGTTTTGTAAACAATTCTATTTATGCATGTGTTGCCTTAGTTGGTGCTTATATGATACTAGGTGGATCATTAACTGTTGGTGGCTTATCTGTATTACTTTCTTATGCCAATCAATATATGAAACCATTTAATGATATTAGTTCTGTCATTACAGAAATGCAAAATGCTTTAGCTTGTGCTTCACGTATTTTTGAATTACTTGAACAACCTTTAGAAACAGATGATGGTAAGGAACAATTAGATACTTTACCTGAAACAGTTGATATTCATGATGTTTCATTCTCATATGACCCTAGTAGAAAACTGATTGAAAACTTTAACTTACATGTAGAACCAGGTATGCGTATCGCTATTGTTGGTCCAACAGGATGTGGTAAAACAACATTAATTAACTTATTAATGCGTTTCTACGAAGTAAATTCTGGTTCAATATCTATTAATCAAAAAAATATTGCTAGTTTACCTCGTCATACATTAAGAAAATGCTATGGTATGGTATTACAAGATACTTGGATTAAATCTGGTACTGTACGTGATAATATCGCTTTTGGTAAGCCTGACGCAACAGATGAAGAAATCATTGAAGCCGCAAAAAAAGCCCATAGTTATGAGTTTATTAGACAACTCCCTAATGGGCTAGATACTGTTTTACATGAAGATAGTATTTCACAAGGTCAAAAACAATTGTTATGTATAACAAGAGTTATGTTATGCTTACCACCAATGTTAATCCTTGATGAAGCCACTTCTTCAATTGATACAAGAACAGAATTAATGATTCAAGATACATTTGATAATATGATGAAAGATAGAACTAGCTTTGTTGTAGCACATAGATTATCTACTATTCGTAACGCTGACCTTATCTTAGTCATGAAAGATGGTCAAATCATCGAACAAGGTAATCATAACGAATTACTACAAAAAGGTGGATTCTACTACAACTTATATAACAGCCAATTTAAAGTATCTTAATTTTGGGCAAATTGAACCATCTGTTCTAGCATTGATTCTCTTTCTTCTTTATTTCTAGGATCAAACCAATGCACTTCCATCTGATGGTTAAGCCAAGTATATTGACGTTTAGCATATCTACGAGAATTACGAGCAATTAAGCTTTCTACTTCTTCGATAGATATGCTTTTTTCATAATATTCTTGCCATTCACGATACCCAATACCTTTCATTGGTGCATCATCAAAAGTAACTCCTTGTTTGAGTAAACCTGATACTTCTTGTTCTAAACCATTTTCAATCATTTCTTTTACTCTTAGATTGATCCGGTCATACAGTTCACTTCTCTCCATCGTGCAACCAGCAATAAAGAAATCATAAATCGGCTTATGTTCTTGTTCATCAATGATTTCACTTTGTTTCTTACCTGTATTTTTAATAACCGTTAAACTTCTTAGTAAACGTTGGCGATTATTCTCATGTATTTTTTCAGCCTGTTTAGAATCTAGTTCTAGTAACATTTGATATAACTCATGATTACTATAAGCATCTAATTCTTTGTTATAGTGAGACTCTTGTTCATCAGTAAAAACATAATCATATAAACAAGCTTTGAGATATAATCCTGTACCACCCGCAATAATCATTGGTTTATCACTAGAATCTATTACTGCTCTAGCTTCAGTTTGGAAGTCTTTTACGGAATATTGTTCCTTAGGATCTAATATATCAATCAGATGGTGTTTAATCCCCTGTTTTTCATCTTCTGTTACTTTCCCTGATCCGATATCAAATCCTTTATATACTTGTATAGAATCCCCACTAATAATTTCTGTATCTAATCTTTTCGCAAGTTCTATTGAAAATGATGTTTTTCCACTAGCAGTAGGTCCTGCCACAACTAATACTTTTTTCATCTTAAGAACTCCTTTGTTAATTCTTTTTCATCTAAGATAATAAATGTTGGTCTACCATGTGGACAATGATATGGATTTTGACACTTATACAATTGTTTTACAACTTCCTTCATTTCATCCATTGTAAGTGTTCGATTAAAACGAATAGAACTATGACATGCCATGGTTGCTATCTTTTTCTTCTCCATGCGTGCATATTTAGATTCACGATCATTCTTGAAATTATCAATTACATCTTGTAAGAATCTTTCTTCTTCAATTTCTTTCATCCAAGCTGGTACTCTTCTAACAATTAATGTATCTCTCCCAAAAGGTTCAAAACTAAAATGCATATCACGTATTGATTCATTAATTTCTTCTACTCTTTCTACTAAATCATTTCCTGCTAGTATTGATATAGGAATGAGTAAATCAATCATAATTGGTTTTGTTTCTTCTAGTTTCGCTAGAATTTCTTCATAATGTACTCTTTCTTGGCAAGCATGCTGATCAAGTATTGCAAGTCCTTTTTGTGTAGCACATAAAATGAATTTTTCATGTAATTGTCCAATAACCGTCATTTCTGGTAATCGTTCTTGTACAATCGGTTTTTCTTGTACAACTTGTACAGGTTCTTCTTGTATTTCTTCTTTTGTTACAGGAAATTCTTGTTTAGTTGTTTGTGTAAAAGTAGTAGCTTGTTGGTATGAAGATACCTTTGTTTCTACTTTTTCTTCAATTTTATTTTCCGTCTTATCCTCTAGCTTTTCTTCAACATCATTACTTTTTTGTACAAATGGATTAACTAAAGCTGAATTTGTATCAAAGAATAATGGTTCAGCTACTTTTTCCATTGCTGCTTTCATTTCTGCTTTTGGTGCTAAAATTGTTGTCTTTAGTGCTTCTCTAATATTATCTCGAATTAAATATTCTAATTGATTCTCTTTTGATATTCTTACTTCCCACTTTGAAGGATGCACATTTACATCTAATAGTTGTGGGTCCATGTCTATATCTAAAACAATGAGTGGATTTCTTCCTTTAACGATAAAATCTTCATATCCATCTAATACCGCTTTATATAAACGGAATGTACGCACCATTCTACCATTTAGAAAGATATGCATACAATTACGAGATACACGTGTAATTGAAGGCTTGATAATATATCCTTTTACTTCATAATCAAAATCTTTAAATTCTACAGGTATAGCATTTTCACCTGCTTCTCTACCCCAAGCTTGATAAATCACTTCAAGTAAATTTCCTTTACCTGTTGTATGAAATGAGGTTCGATCATTACTAATAAAAGTAAAGGCAATATCAGGATATGAGAACGCAAACTTCACAATAACATCTTGTATTAATGAATTTTCATAACTTCCACTTTTTAAATGTTTTAATCTTGCTGGAGTTCTATAAAATAATCCTTCTACTGATATTTCTGTTCCTTCATCACATGGATAATTACTCGCATTTTTTAATTCACCATATTCAATCTTTACTCTAGTCGCATCACTTCCATCACTTGTTGTAAGTGTTACTTGGCTAACTGAGGCAATAGAAGGTAAAGCTTCCCCTCTAAAACCTAATGTATGAATATCAAACAAATCATTTTGCCCATGTATTTTCGATGTAGCATGTCTTTTAAAGGCATTTAAGGCATCTTCACTATCCATACCACAACCGTTATCTCTAACTGTTATCTTTGTCATTCCACCGTCGATAACAGATACTGTAATTCTTGTACTTCCCGCATCTATTGCATTTTCAACTAGTTCTTTTACTACACCCATTGGTCTTTCAACAACTTCACCAGCCGCAATCATATTCGCTGTTTGTGTATCTAATTGATGTATTTTTCCCATATATTTACTCTTTTCTTCCTATATAATATTAACATGCGGATTAAAGAAGAATATCGAGAAGAATTAGTAATCAAAAAATCGCAATTTAT
>CAVAZS010000124.1:0-6318 GCA_963593385.1 Lachnospiraceae bacterium
ATAAAAACCCACACGGTTATCCATGCAGGTTATATGATTACTACATCTTTTATACCTAATTCTTTTGCAATACTAGCATGTTCTTGTAGTTCTTCACTAGTAGGAGCTACAAGAACATCTTTATATGCTTCTTGTACACCAAATGGTCTATAACAAATAATTTTGTATCTTATAGAACGAATAGATAGATATGGAGCGATTGTCTTTGCTACATTTCTTACTGTTTCTTTTGTATCAAATAATCCTGGTACAATGACTGTTCTTACTTCTTCTAATTGACCAATACTAGCTAAGTATTCTAGATTCGCTAATACTTGTGTATTACTAGTACCAGTTACATTAAGATGATCATTTAAGCTATATGCTTTAATATCTAGCATTACACCAGCTGAATTTTCTAATAATCCTTCTGTATCATGTACAAAGTCATATGTACCATTACTATCTAACAAGACAGATAACTTTTCTTTCTTCGCTAGTAACATTAACTCTTTTAGAAATTCTGGCCATCTTGTACATTCTCCACCAGATACGGTAATACCACGGATAAAAGGTACATTCTTTTTTACTTCTACCATTACTTCTTCAGCACTCATACTTCTTACTCTAGGAGAAGCGTTATGCTTACAATGCTTAAAACAACTATCACAGAAACAACACTTTGTATAATCATAAGTAACTAGAGAATCGCTCATAGATATCGCTCCTGTCGGACAGTATTTGACGCATTCACCACAATTACTGCATACATGCATCGTTTCTGGATTATGACAATACTTACAAGAGAAGTTGCATCCTTGTAGGAAGATAGCCGTTCTATTTCCTGGACCATCTACTGCAGAAAAAGGAATAATTTTATTGACTAAAGCTTTACTCATCTGATTCTACGATCCAAGCTGTGTCCATTTTGACTAGATCCTAGTCCTAGACCAGTTGTATTCTGACGTACATTTTCTCCACTTGCTAATTTTTCTAGTTCACTGCGTTTTACTAAGTATCCTGTAACACGTACTACATCACTATCATTAGCGTAGAAAGATAAGTAACGGATATCCATGTCAAATGATCCACGGATAATATCTTTAACAAATTCTGGATTCTTATGTACTGTTATATCAATTGGGAAGATATCTCCTGCACCTGATACAAAGTATTTTTGATATAAGCTAATATTCTTTAAGTGATCAATTAATTCTGCTGGTTCTTCACCAATAGGAATACGATGACCTGGAGTAATATGATCATCTTGTGCAAGTCCTACTTGAGCATGTAATAAGTAATGACCATTAGTACATTCACAATATGGTGCTTCATGTTGATCTACAAATTCTTGTATACGATTCATGATTTTTACACCTAATTCATCAGCTTGTTCACTATGACCAAATCTAGCACCTGTAACACCTTCTTTTTCTAATAAGATGTTTACAGCTTCTGCTAGTCCCACCATACCAAACATAGCAGTGAATCTGTCTCTTTGTATTAATCCTTCTCTTACTAAGAAGTTACTTTCAAAGAAACCAGATTTTTCTACGATGAATCTAACTCTTTCATCCATGTATGAAGCCATAACTTCCATCACTTCTGGTAATTTATTGTTTAAGAAATCTTCTGTATCTTTACTTTGTTCAGCAATATGACCAAGTACTAATCTACTTAATGTATAGCTACCTCCACCAATGAGTAAGCCATTATAACAACTAGCAATACAATAATTATCTCCTAGTTCTTTTCTAAACATATCATCATTCGCAAAACTTGGTTTAGCACATTTAAGAGCACATTCTACACCTTTTACGATAAATTCATCTGGTGTATCTTTGCTAACTCTCATGGTTAAGTTTGGTACTGCATTTTGCACTTCTGCTTCTACTTCCATGATGAGTCTACCAGCTCTAGTATCTCTTGGGCCAATATCTGCGTGGCAGAATGAATCTAGAATTGTACGATCTACACTTGTAAAGAATAAACGTAATGCTTTCTTTACTTCTTCATCACTTGTTCCTTCAATATATGGATCTAATAGTTCATCTAGATTACCAATAAATACAGGATAATTTGTAATACTAGGTACATTATGATAAAGAATTAATAGACTATTTAATACTTCCCAAATATCTTTGCTTGGTGCTGGTAAATCTAAGAAACGACTACCATTCTTTAAGAATACTGTATAATCTGGGCAAATATATCTAGGTCTATATGGAGCATCTCCTTCAAATAAATTACAGATACAACGTTCTTCATCAGAACAACGCATGTATTTATCTATACCTTCTGGTTCATCTAATACAGTTAAAAGATTTTCTGCAGCACGTGAAAGTTCAGTTACTTTTTGTTCATGTGTCATTGTAGGATTTTGAATAATCCCTAAAATATCTTTTTGTTTTGTTTGAACATCTTCAAGTGTAAGTTTTCTATACATTTTTATTACTCCTTCAATCACTCATATTTTAGCATTTATATTATTGCATATATCATATTTTCACCTCATAGTATCATTTTGTGAGACTATCTGGTGAAAATACGACATTTTATAATGTTACATAATGTTCATATAATGTCTGTATAATGTCACATTGAAAATTAATGTATAAAATCTTTAATTTTTCGCATATTTATGCGCAATATAATGTTTTTATAATGTTGTATAATGTTAAAGCTAAATTTCATACATAAAATTGCTGAAAGTCCGCACAAATAAAGGTTTTATAATGTTTGCATAATGTTATATAATGTTCGTGTAATGTTACATAATGTTAAATGGTGAAAATGATGAAGATTAAAGAAATATATCCTGATGTAATAGCAGAAAATCTAAGTTATAAATATAAAGATGTATTAAATCCAGACAATCCAATCAAATGGGCAAAAACAATTGTTGGATTTGCTAACGATAAAGGTGGAACATTATTTGTTGGTGTATCTAATAATGGCGATGCTTTTGGAATTAACTTAGAAGAAATAGATAAAACAAAGCTTCTTATTTCTCGAATCAACGATAGAAATATATTTCCACATGTAAAGATTACTTACATGATGCGAAGCGTAGATGATAATGCTGAACTGTTTGTTTTAGCTGTAAAAGTATTCCCTTCTGAATCTGTTGTTCGATATCGTGAAGGAGATTATAACGAAACTGTTTATATTAAAGGTGACGGTAATGCAACACCAGCTACACCTGAAGATATTATTGCTCTATCAAAAAGAAAATATGGCGTAGATAATGAGACTACTGAAGTTCTGTACCAAGAGAAAAAATGGTCTGAATACATCCATCTTTGCAAACAATATAGACCCGATCAATCCGCTCCATCCACAAAAGAATTACAAAACGAAGAAATCATATCTAGCAATGGATTTGCAAAATCTGGATTTATTATGTTTTCTGACAATTATGACCAGGACGATACAATGATATGTTGTCGTCTTTGGAAAGGAAAGAATAAAACAGGTGTTGTTTTAGATAGTAGCCGCTTCAGAGGTTCATTATCTAAAGTGTTTGAAGAAGGACTAAATTTTATTGAAAGAAATACAAAAACAGGTTGGGTTAAAAATGAAAACGGTGGTCGTGAAGAAATACGATCTTATCCTAAAGAAGCGATAAGAGAGGCTTTAGTAAATGCTATAGCACATCGTGACTATTCTATTTATGGAACACAAATCGATATTGATATCTATTCCGATAGAATTGAAATTGTTTCCCCTGGATCATGGTTATTACCTAAAGATTACAATGATTATCCTACAGGTACTATTCCATCTATTAGACGAAATTCTATTATCGCAGCTTGCTTAGATGTTGCTAATTTGATGGAACGAGGTGGAACAGGCTTTCAAACAATGATAGAAGCCTATAAAGACTGTCCTATTGACATTCAACCAGTTGTATCTATATATCCTGGATTTTTAAATCTAAAGCTATATGATAAATTAGCTAGCGAAGATTCAATAGAACTTGATTTAGAAGAAATGACAAATCCTGAAAAAGCATTTGCTATCCTCAAGATGCAAGGACCTAAATCTGTAAAAGAATTGCAAGAAATCATGAAATATAAAAATAGAAGTCAATTCTTAAAAGAAGTTATCAACCCTTTAATTGAATCAGAGAAAATATATCGTGATGGTAAACCGAAATCTCCTACATCACTCTTAAAAATTAAGAAAATCTAAGTCTTATCCGTAAAGCAAAAGTTTTACGGATTTTTTATTTGTGAATAAACTCTCATGTTAGAATAGAGTTACAGAGGTACTCATATGCAGAATAATTTATTATCTATCGGTAAGATGGCAGAAATGAATCATATTACTGTTGCTACACTACGTTTATATGATGAAATGAACTTATTAAAACCTCGTTATATCGATGAAATGACAGGATATAGATATTACGATATCTCACAAAATGCACGCTTAGATATGATTGCTTATATGAAAGAACTAGGTATGAGTTTAGCTGAGATACAAGATGTACTAGAAAAAGAAGATATCACTCTAATTGAAACAATACTTGTTAAAAAGAATGAACAATTATATGAACAAATGCGTGAACTTAAAGCTAGACATAATGCAGTAGAAAGAGCGATTGCTTCGATAGAACGATATCGTAAATCTCCAACCAAGGGTACGATTTCTTTAGAATATATCGATAGAAGATATACTTATGGTCAACCTTGCACAGATAACTTCTATGAAAAAGATATTGTCGCATTCGAAAAAGAATTACTTTCTCTTAGACAGACATTATCAGATCAAGGATTCTCACAAGTACATTCTTATAATGTAGGTACATCGATTACAGAGGAAAATTTCTTACAAGAAAAATTCATTCCACAAGATACATTTATCTTTGTAAATTACAAAGATAAATTAAATAACCCTGATGTAAAAGTATTAGATAGTGGTATGTTTGCATGTATCTATCTAGATTCCTTTGATGAAGAAATAGAGTATGCTAAAAAACTATTAGAATTCTGTAAGGAAAGAAATTGGTTAATTTCTGGTGATTATATATGTGAAGTACTAACAGAATTTAATGTCTTTGATAGTGAAAAAAGGAATATGTTCCTCCGTTTACAAGTACCTGTAAAATTTATTTGATATTTTTTTCACATTTTTATTGACTCTCTTCCAACATGAGACTTTATAGTAAAAGTAACAAAGGAACGTCATAAAAAAGAACGTTCGGAATGGAGAAAAAGTTATGGAAAAAATTAAAGTCGTTCAATATGGTTGTGGAAAAATGAGTAAATATATTATTCGTTATCTACATGAACATGGTGCACAAATTGTTGGTGCTATTGATGTTAATCCTGCAGTTGTAGGAATGGATGTTGGTGATTTCGCTGAACTTGGTATTAAGACTGGTGTAATCATTTCTAAAGATGCGGACAAAGTATTAGATGAATGTGATGCAGATGTTGCGATTGTTACATTATTTAGCTTCATTAATGATATTTATGATCATGTAGAAAAATGTGTAAGTCGTGGCATTAATGTTATTACTACATGTGAAGAAGCTATCTATCCTTGGACTACTTCTGCAGCTCAAATTAATCGATTAGACGCCCTTGCTAAAGAAACAGGATGCACAATTACAGGTAGTGGTATGCAAGATATCTTCTGGATTAACATGGTTGCTTTAGTTGCTGGTGGATGTAATAAGATTACTAAGATTAAAGGTGCATATAGCTACAACGTTGATGAATATGGTCTAGCTTTAGCTAAAGCTCATGGATGTGATTTAACAGCCGAAGAATTTGAACAACAAATTGCTCATCCTGAAGCATTTGAACCATCTTATGCATGGAATGCTAGTGAAGCTATCTGTAATAAACTTGGTCTAACAATTAAATCAATTACACAAAAACATGTACCATGCATTATTGATCATGATATTTATTCTGAAACTTTAGGTAAGACAATTGAAGCAGGTAAATGTATTGGTATGTCAGCTGTAGTAACAATTGAAACATTACAAGGCATTACAGTAGAAGAAGAAACAATTGGTAAAGTATATGGACCAGAAGATGGTGACCTATGTGATTGGAAGATTAGTGGTGAACCAGATACAGAATTCCATGTTGTTAAACCAGCAACTGTAGAACATACATGTGCTACTATTGTTAACCGTTTACCTCAATTAATACACGCTCCTAGTGGATATGTAACATCTGATGAATTAGACCCTAATGCATATCTAACTTATCCAATGGAATATTATCTTTAATTTCTTTTAACCAGTTTCCTAAGCGAAACTGGTTTTTTTATACCTTAATCGTGTTATGCTTTCTCTTGGAAAATGAAAGAGGAAAAGAA
>CAVAZS010000125.1:0-6300 GCA_963593385.1 Lachnospiraceae bacterium
CGTTTCCTCCCATGGTCTAAAGACCAGTGGGTTTCCACGCCGTAAGTTTTATGAAACCATCAAAAATGGTATTAATGTTAATTGCACAATAATTCCTGGAATTGCATTAAAGAAAGCTTCAGCCATAAATGCACTCCATGTAAATGTATTTCCTGCAAAACCAAGTAAAATCACTTCTGCAAATCCCCATACAATACGGCCTAACAACATCGCTACAATCATTGAACGATATAGTGCAAAAATACATTGCCATTTTGAACGATTATACATTATCCCTGAAACAGCACCATATGTTGCTAATTCAAATGTCATAGCAAGTGCGGTTGGATAAAGTGGTGACATTCCAAATAAACTAGAACGTAACAAAGGTAAAATAGCACCAACTATTAATCCATATTTCCAACCACAAATTAGTCCACACAAAAATACTGGGATATGCATTGATAGTAACATATTACCAATCTGTTGTATATTTCCTGTTATCATAGGCAAAATAATTCCTATTGCTACAAACATAGCAGATAGTGTTATTTTTTTTATTTGCTTTTCCATATATACTCTCTTTCTTTAATCTATGCTAATTAATTTATAATTACGGTTACCAAATCCCATCTCATCCGCATGATCTAAAATATGTTCACCACTACGTGATTCCATTCTCCGTATTACAGATGCGCCATCCGGCACTGCACGCAGGAAGTCTACACAAGCTTGATCTAATGCCACAGGATCAGTAGAAGCCAAAATTCCAACATCATGCATATCAGGTTTTGCTGGATTTGCATTGCAATCACAGTCTACGGAAATATTATTCATCACACTAATAAATATCATTTTTTCTCCATGATCAAAGTAATCCGAAACAGCACTCGCCGCTTCAGCCATAGATTCCGTAAAAGTTTCAGCGGGTGTACTCCACCCAAATCCAGTAGTTTCTGTTCCCCCACTATGAATTAAAGACTTTCCTGTGGAAGATGCAATACCGATAGATATATTTTTTAATGCTCCACCAAATCCTCCCATAGCGTGCCCTTTAAAATGAGACAACACCATGCAAAAATCATAATCAGCAAGATGTGCACCAACTAAATCCGTTTTTAAGTGCGTTCCGCCTGTTACCGGAATCTCCATACCACCATCCGCATCCATGATATCTACATCTGCGATTGCTGTATATCCATGATCCTCAGCAATCTGCATATGCATTGCTGTATTTGATCTATTACCACCATAAGCTGTATTACACTCTACTATAGTTCCATTAACACTTTGTACTAGCTCTTTAATAAAGTTAGGATCAAGATTGTAGCTTCCATTCCCTTCACCAGTATGTATTTTTACTGCCACTTTTTCTCCTTCTTCAGGAGTTCTTCCAAGTGCTTCATAAATTTTCATTAGTGCATCAGAACTAATTTCTGACGTATAAAATACTTCTGAATCGTTATCATTTCCTGTTTGGTGTGCAAGTTCGGTTAATGCTATTTCATAGCCACCCGCAGTAACTACTGCTGATAGATTTCCATTGATATCTTTAATCGGAACATTTGCTATACTCTCTACAGTATCGGATGATGAAGTTAAAGAATCTGTTGTAGTATCTTCGTATCTTTGCCCACAACCATTACTAGAAAATAATGTAATTATCGATAGTGTTAATAATATATGTATCTTTTTCATTATCTTTCACTTCCCTTCATCGCTAAATCATTTGAGAAATCCCATACATAATTGCAATATGACTTGGATAATATGCGTAGAAAAGATATTTCAAAGCATGTTTCCCTCGTTTTCCATTGTAAAAAGCAAGTATTCCTACTGCAGTAAGCGAAAAAATTTGATAAGGCATACCATCCATCGCTATAAGAAATAGTCCAATTGTTAATGCAAGTAGCTTTTCATGTTTATTCTTTCCAAAATAAATGAATACCGGTGTTAATATCCCATAAAAACCATAATCTGTTTCTAATTGTGGAATCACATTTATATTAAATAGAAATACATATAAAGCTATTAATAATATTGCAAGTAATCCAAAAATACATTTTTTTAATAGACTATTCCTATTTATTTGCACTTCTTGTAAAAAAATAATTAAAATAATCGAACAAGCAAAAGTAATGAGTATAGATTGGTATAAGCTTCTTTCTGTAACATATGATACTAACGAACATATACTACCTACACTAAATACAGATAAGAAATACTTTATTTTATTTCTCGTATACTTGCATCCTTCTGCAATCATATAAGCAAATATCGGATATGCAATTCGCCCAATTATTCTAAATCCTACAACACTTGGAAACATAAAATAGCCTATATGATCTATCGTCATCGTAATTAAACCAATTATTTTAATTACAGTCGCATTCATACCTCCAATATTTTTTATATTAATTTTCTGCTTCATACCACGAAAACAAGCATTGTAATCCATTAAATACATATTCATATGTGTATTGATAATCATGTCGATTACCTTCAACTGTGTAATACATTAAATTACCATTTTCAAAGCCTGTCTCTGTAAAATCAAAAGCACTTGTTTCATTTTTCATTGCTTCTATTTGTGCTGATAATCCTTGATACGCGACATCTCTTGTCCCTGTTGCCGCGAAAATATAATATTCCCGCTTATCATATTCAGAAGACTCTACTACATTTGCGAGCTCGCTTGCATCAACTTCACTAGTTGAACCATTACCACCAAGTGTTAGTCCACCACTTAATGGCATAAAAAATTCAAAGCGTTCTATCCCTTCAAGTAGTACAGTCCAAGTGGTTGTTCCACCAGCAGAAAAACCACCAAATGCACGATGTGAACGTGATGATTCAAATCCTGCATCTGTTGTATCACTTGCATAAGTATGATAATAACTTTCCACAGCTGGCATTAAATCATTTCTAATTTCTCCAGAATAGAAAATAGGTGTTGTATCGTGATACCACTCATTTCCCGATAGAAGGTAAGGCATAACAATAATTAATGGTGGAATTAACTCATCTTCTATCATATGGTCAATCATATTTTTAAAGTTATCTCCATATTCATACATCCAAGTTCTATTGTTTCCATATGCACCATGTTGAAGATAAAGGATATTGTATTGAGTCTCTGTATCATTTTGATCATACCCATAAGGTAAATAAACTGTTGCTTGTCTTTGGACTACATTACCATTACCGATATAATCTTTTGTATCATAAGTAAAAACTTGTAATGTACCTTGTTCTCTTGCTTCTTGGTAATAGTCACTAGGCACTGTACTTAGTTCTATATTTTTCATTGTCATCTTTCCTTCAGCTATAGAATTTTCACTAGATAAATTTTCTACTTCATCTTGATTTTCGTTATTATCTTCATTTATTTCTTCTAACTCTACTACAACTTCATTATTATTTTGATTATTATCTAAAGTTGCACTACATCCTGTAAACAATAAACAACTGCTTAGACATAGGCTCACCAAATAGATACCTGTTTTTTTCATTTATTACAGCCTCCAAAATAAGCTTTAATTTCTTTCATTCTTGTCATTTGCTTTACATGAAATGGGCAACGTTTTTCACAATGGCCACATCTTACACAAGCATCTGCTTGTATTGTTAAATTTCGATAATGCCCATCTGCCATCTTGTCGCCTAGTTTTGCCAAATCGTAATATTTATTTACTAAACCTATATCAATTCCTTTAGGACAAGGCGCACAATGATTGCAATAAACACAACGTCCTGTCGCATTAGATGGTACTGCTGTACTAAGAATGGAATAATCTCTTTCTTCACTAGTTGCTTGATAAAAACCAAGAATTTCTTTTACATTCTGTTTATTTCCAACTCCTGGTAAACAAGCTAATACTGCAGGCCGGTCTAATGCATATTGGATACATTGATATCGACTTAGTTCTATATTTAAAGGAGAGCGTCTAGCATCCAAAAGTTGACCACCCGCAAAAGGTTTCATTACAGTAATTCCTACACCTAATTTACTAGCTCTAGCATAAAGTTCTTTTCTTTCATTTACTGCACCTTTGCCATATGTCCCCTTAGAATAGTCATATGCTGGATTAATGCTAAACATGAACATGTCTACTTCATTAGTATCTAAGAATCGATGTGCTAAAGAAGGAGTATGTGTAGAAAAACCAATATGATGAATAACTCCTTGTTCTTTTAAATTAAGCATATAGTCAAATAATCCATGATTCATCACATCATCAAAATCGGCATCTTCATCAATACAATGTACATAACCAAAATCTGTATAATTCATATCTGCTTCTCGAAGAACTTTATCAAAAGAATATTTTATTAAATCTAACTTACGACTAAATCCATAGGTATCTTTTTCATATACAGCACCAAAATGCATTTGTGTATATAGTTTGTCTCTTCTTCCTTTAGCTACTTTACCAAAGGCTTGATAAACTCCTAATCTTCCACCACACAAATCAAAGAAATTCACTCCATTATCAATTGCATAATCTAGTGTTTGTTCGATTTCATCATCTGATGCTAAATGAATATTTCCAAGTCCTAACCCAATCGTACTAAGTTCTTCATTCCCATGAGGAAGTTTTCTATATTCCATAAAACTTTTTCCTCTAACGATATGATTTTTGATAAATATCGATTACATCCTTTTCTGTTATTTCTACTCTATCGCAAAAGAATAATCCACCCATCGTACTCTTAGCATCTTTTGCCATAGCAGGGAACTCTTCTATTGATATACCGTAATCACTCATTTTCAAATTACCTACACCACAAGCATCTTCTAATTCTTTTAATGCATCAATAAAATCCATAGGACTAGTAGCATTAGGTTTACCCATTACTTTTGCCATTTCAATAAAGCGTTCATCACAAGCATGTTTTTCAATCATTTGTATAAAATAAGCAATAGAAATCATGATTAATCCTGCACCATGTGCAAGATCTTGATGATGCCCAGATAAAGCATGCTCCATCGCATGTTCACTTACACAAGAACATACTTCCATTGAATAGCCACTCATTGTATTTGCTAATGCTACCTTTGTTCTAGCTTCTAAATCTTGGCCATTTTTTACTGTACGAGGCAAATACTCTGCAATATTTCTAATTGCTGTAAGTTCTAACATTTCTGCAGCTTCATTACAGAATTTTGATACATATCCTTCCACACTATGGAATAAAGCATCAAACCCTTGATATGCAGTGAATTTTGGTGGTACAGATAACATTAATTCTGGATCTACAATAGCTAGTTTTGGATAATCCCCTTTGAACCCTATTTTTTCATGTGTATCAGGATTTGTCACAACACCCCAAGAATCAACTTCACTTCCTGTACCAGCACTAGTAGTAATTTCAATATAAGGTAATGAAGGTTCTTCTAGAGGTTTTCCTCCACCTGTTCCTCCATGAACATAGTCCCAAACTCTACCATCCTTTTGTGGAGCAATAGCAGAAATAATCGTTGTAGCATCTAGTACTGAACCTCCTCCTAAACCTACTACAAAATCACAATGATTTTCTCGAGCACATATAACTCCATCCATAATTGTAGGTTCTAAAGGATTAGATTGAATTTGATCAAAAAGAACATAATCTACTCCAGCATCTTTTAATCCTTGTTCAACTAAAGCAAGCGCACCATTTTCTTTTACAGATTTTCCATTCGAAATAACAAGTAACGCTTTCTTTCCTGGCATCACTTCATTTTTCAATTCCTTTACCTTACCTACTCCAAATAAAACTTTTGTTGGAAGATTCCATACATAACTCATCTTAACTTTTCTCCTTTCAGTCTTTACTGTCATTGACTTTTATTCAATACAAGTGTAACTTTAACCTTAAGGTTAAGGTCAATATACTTTTTGACTGATTTTTGGAGGAAAATATATGTCATATACAATTAAACAAGCTGCAGAAATAATGAATGTAACACCAACAACACTTCGTTACTATGATAAACAAGGACTTCTTCCATTTATGGAACGTAAAGATTCTGGTTATCGCGTTTTCTCTGATAACGATATTGCCATGTTACATGTAATTGAATGTCTTAAAAAAACTGGCATGTCAATTAAAGACATCCGCCAGTTTTCAAAGTGGGCACAAATGGGCGATGATTCATTAAAGGAGCGTCACGAAATGTTCTTAGAAAGAAAACGTGCTGTTGAAGCTCAAATTGCCGAATTACAAGAGACTTTAGATTTCATCAATCATAAATGTTGGTATTATGAAACAGCTATTAAGGCAGGAACAGAAAAAATACATTTTAATGATTCTTCTAACAAACTACCTTGTGAATAA
>CAVAZS010000126.1:0-6177 GCA_963593385.1 Lachnospiraceae bacterium
TAGTTGTAGGTAGTGGTATTGCTGGACTATGTGCAGGATTAAAAGCACAAGAATCTGGCGCAAATGTCGCAATTATTGAAAAGTTAGGCATTGTTGGTGGTACATCTATTTATAGTTCAGGTATTTTCTTAGTAGCTGAAGATAATGATGATTATGAAACTGTCGTTGATACATGGTTATCTAGAAATAAAATACAAGAAAGAAATCAAGTTGATGAAACACTCGTTTCAAATATGTTATCAGTTGGGCCAGATTTAATGGATATGATTAAAAACGCTAATGTTACATATGAAATGAAAAATGATGTTTATTTTTATCCTGACCCTTCAGAAAAAGCAATTCAAAATGCAATTCAAATTCATCTAGCATCCCATGAAACTAAACAAAAAGGTGGAGAATTACTTATTTCTCGTCTTCAAGAAGCTTTCACTAATATAGGTGGAACTATCTATCTTGATACACCAGCTACATCACTTATTGAAGAAAATGGTGAAATAAAAGGTATTGTTTCTAAAACGGATACTATAGAAAAAGTATTTAATGCAAAATCAGTCATTCTAGCAACTGGTGATTATGCTCAAAATGAAGACATGACAAAAGAAATATGTAATATTGCGTCTAACAACTATACTGCGACAGCTATTGGAAATACTGGTGATGGAATTACAATGGCATTAGAAGTTGGTGCAGTTCTTGATGATTTTCAGGAATCAATGAGTGGTATATTCGCACCTGACCCTTATGACATGCCTGTTGTTGGACAACCTTATAATTCTTATCCATATGAATCAATCCTTGTAGATTCTAAAGGTGAAAGAAAAGTGTCAGAAACAGCAGGCACTCATGATCAAATGATTTACTTTGTAGAAGATGGTATAGCTGATTATGCTTGGGTCATCATGGATCAAGAAATAGCGAATAACTTTATTAATTTAGAAGAATATCTAAACAAATGTGCTAATGGTGATAAAGTGATACAAGCTTACAAAGAAGATAGTATTGAAAAACTAGCAAACGATATAAATATTGATCCTGATGTTCTTCAAAATACAATTAATGAATATAACAAAATGTGTATTAATGGAGAAGATTCAGATTTTAATAAAGATGCACAATATCTAAGTGCAATCGATGATGGAACTTATTATGCTGTAAAAGAATATAATTGTACTCGTGGTAATTATGGTGGTATCTTAACAAATCAAAATGGTGAAGTACTTCGAGAAGATGGTTCAACCATTAATGGTTTATACGCTGCAGGAATTATTTCTTCTGGTGCATATTTTGGAGATTATTATCCAGGATGCGAAGCCCTATCACTTGGAGCACATATGGGATATATCGTAGGATTAAATGCTACTAAATATAGCAAATCATTGTTAAAAAACTGAGGATTAATTTAGTCCTCAGTTTTCTCTTAATAATACATGGATTGCGTTATACCAACGATCCATTTTCTTTTTCCACTCATCTGTTTCTATTTGTGATGAGTAATCTATATATTCTCTACTAGCAAATAATTCTTCTTTCGAATATAAACCTGCCGTAATTCCAGCAAGATATGCCACGCCAATTGCAGATAATTCTTCTTGTTTAGATACAGATACTCGTGTTTTAGCCATATCGCTTAAGAAGTGCATTAAATATGTATTCTTACTTGGTCCACCATCTGCTTTTACTTGTTCTATAGCCAATTTACTATCACTAGCCATAGAATTTAATACATCTGTAATTTGATAGCCTATGCTTTCTACTGCCGCTTTAACCAGTTCATTTTTTCGTGTTGTCCGACTCATTCCATAAAACATTGCCCGAACATCGTCATTCCAATATGGAGCAGATAAACCACTAAATGCAGGAATTAAGATTGTTTCATCTTCTAAATTAGCTTTTTCTATACAATAAGATGTTTCATTAGGATCTGAAATTAATCCCAAATCATTCACAAGCCAAGTAATTACAGCACCAGCATAATTAATATTTCCTTCAAATACATATTCTGTAACACCATCAATTTTCCAAGCTAAAGAAGTAGCTAATCCATTTGTACTTTTCTTATATTCCTTACCAATATTCATCATAATAGATGAGCCTGTTCCTAGAGTTGTCTTTACTTGACCCTTAGAATGACATCCTTGGCCAAATAAAGCCGCATGACTATCTCCTAATACACCATAAATTGGAATAGGTGTATCTAAGAAACCATCAAAATCTGTATATCCAAAGCAAGAATTACTATCACATACTTCTGCTAAAGATTCCATTGGTATTTGAAATAAGTCACATAGTCTTTTTGACCAACAACCTGTATGAATATCAAATAGTTGTGTTCTTGAAGCATTAGAAGCATCTGTTTTAAATGACTTTTTACCTGTCAAACAATAAATTAACCATGTATCAATTGTTCCAAAATAATATTTTTCTTGAGGACATACATCTTCTAGTAACCATCTCATCTTACATGCAGGAAAATATGGAGATAATGGAAGGCCAGTGATGTCATAAATTTCTTCTTTATATTCTGTAAAACGCGTAGCGATATCTTTTGCTCGTGCACATTGCCAAACGACCGCATCACAAAATGGATTTCCTTTTTCATCCCACATAACAGTTGTTTCACGTTGATTACTGATTCCTAGAGTCACAATATCTTTTTTATCGATTTGCGTCTTATGTACAAGTTCGATAACTGCTTGGATTGTATTATGATAAATCTGCATTGGATCATGTGATACATAACCTAATTCATTAATAATTTGATTATGTTTTTTATCCACTCGTTTTACAATATTTCCTTTTTCATCAAATAGTATTGCCTTTGTACTTTGTGTACTTTGGTCAATACTGATTACATATTTACTCATAATGATTCTTCAACAGTCTTTACAATACCATCAGTATCTAAACCATAGTATGCAAACATTTCTTTATTTTCTCCAGGAATCAAATGTTCATCTGGAAGATTCTTTTCTACGAGTCTCTTTGGACAATTTTTAGATAAGCATTGTGCTACAGCACTACCTAGTCCTCCTTGAGGTGCATGTTCTTCAATAGATACAACTAATTTGACATCTTTTGCTAATTCAACAAGAGTACTAGAATCAAATGGTTTAATACAGTACATATCAATTAATCCTGTAGAAATACCCTTAGCATTTAAAATTTCCATAGCTTTTTTTGCATATGGTGTCATTTCTCCACAAGATACAAGTAATACATCTGTTCCTTTTCCTAATACATTTGCTTTATCTAATGTAAATTCCATATTTTCATCATAGATATCTTCTGTAGCAGAACGAGATACACGAATATATGCTGGATTCTTATCTTCTAATAATGCTTCAACAAGTTTTGTTGTTTGGAATCTGTCACTTGGATTATAAACTCTCATACCTGTTAAAGCAGACATTGCCGCAAAGTCTTGGCAAGAATGATGTGTCATACCTAAAGCACCATAACTAACACCACCAGAGATACCAATTAAAGTAACATTTGTATTAGAATAAGCAACATCTACCTTACATTGTTCATAGCTACGAGTAGTTAAGAAACTTGCAGGAGACGCTGCAAATACTTTTTTACCACAAGCTGCTAGTCCTGCTGAAACACCAACTAAATTCATTTCTGCAATACCTACTTCTACAGATTGTTTAGGGAATTCATTAAAGAATGGTGTCAAAGATCCTGAGCCTCTAGAATCTGAACATACAACAATAATATCTTTATCTGTTTTAGCTTTTTCTAATAATACGTCACATATTGCTTGACGGTTAGTAATCTTATTCATTGTCTAGTACCTCCTCAATATCTTTTACAGCGATTGCATATTGTTCATCTGTCATTACACCATGGTGCCATTGTTTCTGATTTTCCATAAAAGAAACACCTTTTCCTTTTACTGTATGAGCAATTACCACTGATGGTTTTCCTTTATATCCAGCAGCTAATTCGTATGCTGCTTTCAATTGTTCACAATCATTTCCATCAGAAACATCAATGACATTCCATCCAAAAGATTTAAATTTTTCTGTTAGATAAGCTGTAGACATTACTTCATCTGTTGTGCCTGAAATTTGTAAGCCATTTAGGTCAACTGTTGCACATAAGTTATCTAATGAATATTGGCTTGCGGCCATCATTGCTTCATAGTTTGATCCTTCCGCCATTTCACCATCACCTAATACAACATATGTTCTATAACTTAGATCATCCATTTTCGCAGCTAATGCCATACCTACACCAACAGATAGTCCATGTCCTAATGAACCCGAGTTAATTTCAACACCATTTACTTCTGTATTTGGATGTCCAATAAATTTAGAATTATATTTTGAGAATGTATCAATCGCTTCTTGTTTATCAAAGAATCCTTTTTCTCCTAATACACAAAATAATGCATCTGCACAATGTCCTTTACTTAATAAGAAACGGTCATGATTAGGATCATGGAAGTTCTCTGGTGTAACGTTCATTACATCAAAATATAAAGTCGTTAAGATATCAATGACACTTAAATCTCCACCAACATGACCTGCTTTTGATTTTTGCATCATCTCTAAAATATCTTTTCTTAATTCATATGCTTTTCTTTTTAAATCATTCATTCTATTCACCTCTTATATATGCTTTTACTTCTTCTTCGTTATCATCATATAAATCTGGTTTTACCCCAATGTATTTACATGCTTCATATAAAACAGGAACGATATCTTTATGAATACCTACACAATGGTGAATGTATGGTCCTTCTACAATCTTCGCTTCTAATCGTTTCCAATTCTTTACTTCTACCCATACATATGTACCTTTTGTATATGGACCATCTACGCCTTTTGCATTTCCTAGTAATAAAGAATATTCCCCATTATCACCATCAAAACGACATAATGTCATATCACCGTGTTTTGCTTCAGCTTCTACTGCACCTGGATGATTAAATGCTAGAGGATATCCAATTGTTGGTTTACAAGAAGCACAAGATAATGGCCAAGGACCACAATGTTGTAATAATTCTGCATTATCGTTATCAGGATGTCTCACTGTCCAATCCGCAAAGAATGTTCTCGCTTCATCCATTCCAGCTGCTTCTGCTAGAACTGCTGTAATTGCACCATGAATATCTGTTTCACAAACAATTGGTAAACCTTCTTCATTTAATAAACTATTTGCAGCACATGGCATAATACCAATTTCTGATTGTAATGCATTCCAACATTGAATTGCGCCAACATTACAACCATACTTTGTTGCTAAATTTCTCATTGCAACTTTTAATGCCGCAACATTCTCTAATTGTTCATCCGTAATACGTACATTGAAATGTTCTTTACAATAAACAATTGTCTCTTGTACTTTTGTACCTTCTTCTTTAGCTTTCTTCATTTCTTCTGTTAATTCTGGAAGAGGAATAGGAGATAATTGGATATTGAATTTTTCTAATAGTTCTCCTTCATTACACATAGTTGACCAGAAGTCAAAAGGACGAGGTCCAATCTGTAAAATACGTGTATTTCTAAAAGCTTTTACCACATTACAAACAGCTAAGAAATTTTTAACACCTCTTTCAAATTCAGGATCATCTAAATTACAGTTACATAAATAAGTAAATGGAACTTGGAATCTTCTTAATACTTTTCCTGTTGCAAATAAACCACATTGTGAATCTCTTAGACGAATACCATTCTCATCTGGTCTTTCATCTCTTGGTCCCCAAAGTAATACAGGAACATTTAATTCTTTTGCAAGTCTAGCAACTTCATATTCTGTTCCAAAATTACCATGTGGGAAAAATAATCCATCAACTTTCTCTTTTTTAAATTTTTCAGCAATTTTAACTCGATCTATGTCGTCATGTAGTAATCCATCTTCTGCGATATCTGTAATATCAACATAATTCACACCCATTTTTGTTAATTTTTCACGGGTATAATTTGCGTATTCTACAGCAGCTGGTGCTGAGAAAATACTTCTTCTTGTTGGTGCTAAACCAATTTTAATGTTTGCCATAAATGTTCTCCTATTTTTCCTTTTTTTAATTATTGCAAGCCTCTTTCTTTGGCTAGATTTACTGCTATATCAACTAAGTAATCTAAATCTTCTTTACATACAAATCCTTTTGATATTTGTTCTTTTGTGTCTTGTATACATAATTCTTTGTAATGTTCTAATGAACCATAT